>JAFAIY010000013.1 GCA_019236485.1 Comamonas sp.
AGGAAAAACCCAAGGCCCTGGGGCTGACCGTGCCCGGCATGCCCGTGGGCAGCCCCGGCATGGACGGACCCGAATACGGCGGCCGCAAAGATCCGTACGAGGTGCTGCTGGTCACCAAGAACCTGATGAACAGCGATGTCTCCACCCGCATCTTCACCAGCTATCGCGGCTGATCCGGAGAATTTCATGCACACAGTCTTCAACACCGCCATCTGTACCCTGGGCCTGAGCCTGGCCCTTGCAGCTACCGCCCAGGACCACACCCATCACCCAGCCCCCTCTGCCACCGCGACCAGCGGCGCCGAGGCGGTGATGACCGCCGGCGAGGTCACGCGCGTGGACGCCCGCGGCGCCAAGCTCACCATCCGCCACGAGGAGATCAGGAATCTGGACATGCCGGCCATGACCATGGTGTTCGGCCTCAAGGACGCCAACCAGGTAGCCGGCTTCAAGCCCGGCGACAAGGTGCTGTTCCATGCCGAGGACAATGCGGGCTCGCTGAACATCACCCGCATCCGTATCGTCGAGTAAGCCGGCCTGAGACGGCCTTGCCGTTACTGGCAGGGTCGTCTCAGCTCCGTGGCGCAGCAGCTTAGACTTTGCCCTCTATGCTCACTCTTGACCAGTTTCACTCCCAACTCGCTGCAGGCACTCTGGCCGGTGCGCGCCACATCAAGCTCAGCGACCAGCTGGCGGAATTTCCCCCGGCACTGTTTGCTCTGGCTGAGTCGCTGGAGATTCTGGACCTCTCGGGCAACCGGCTCAGCACGCTGCCCGACGATCTACCGCGCTTCAAAAAACTCCGCATTCTGTTTGCCTCGGGCAATCCGTTTACGGAACTGCCCGCGGTACTGGGCCAGATGCCCGAGCTGGAGATGGTGGGCTTCAAGGCCTGCAACATTGCCCATGTGCCCGAGCAAAGCCTGCCACCACGACTGCGCTGGCTGATATTGACCGACAACCGGCTGGAATCCGTGCCAGAGGCCATAGGGCAATGCACACGCCTGCAAAAGCTCATGCTCTCCTGCAATCGCCTCGCCACCCTGCCCATCGAGCTTGCCCAATGCCGGGCGCTGGAGCTGCTGCGCATTGCCAGCAACCGCTTCATGACCTTGCCGGAAGTGATTTTTCAGCTGCCGCAACTGGCTTGGCTGGCGTTTGCGGGCAATCCCTTGACGCAAAAACGTGAGCTGGATGCGCTGCATGCACATGGCTCAGAGACCATTTCTTATCAAAACCTGCTGATCGGCGAAAAATTGGGCGAAGGTGCCAGCGGCCATATCTACGGGGCCAGTCACGGCGGGCAGCCGCTGGCCCTCAAGGTCTTCAAGGCCGCTCACACCAGCGACGGTACGCCGCAATCGGAACTGGCGGCCGGGCTCGCTGCGGGCTCCCATGCCAATCTGCTCACTCCGCTGGGGCCGGTAACGCAGCTGCCGCAGCAGCAGCTGGCCATGGCCCTGCCTCTGCTGGCGCCCGAGATGCAGGCCCTGGCTCAACCACCCAGCTTTGATAGCTGCACGCGCGATGTCTACGCCGATGACCAGCGCTTTGCCTCCACTGCCGCCACAGGCCTGTTGCAAGGAGTGAGAAACGCCGTCGCCCATCTGCATGGGAGCGGTGTGCTGCACGGCGATCTCTATGCCCACAATATTCTCTGGAATCCAGGAACCGGCCAGGCCGTGCTCAGCGATTTTGGTGCCGCGGCCCTGATGCAAGACCTGCCCCAGACGCAAGTGGTGCAGCTGCAGCAGATCGAGCTGCGCGCGCTGCGCCACCTGGAGGCCGAAGTTCAGGCGCGCATCGCCTGAGGCCCGGCCTTATTGCAGAAACGCCGGCTTGGCATAGCCGGCGAACTTGCTGTCCACCACGGCCTTGAACTCGGGCGAACGATAGGCGGCGGCCAGGTCCTTGGCCCATTGCGCGTCCTTGTCCTTGGTCTTGACGGCAACGATATTCAGATACTGCTCGGGCGTCTTCTCCAGCAGCACCGAGTCCGAGAGCTTGAGGCCCGAAGAAATCGCGAAGTTGCCGTTGATGATGGCGTACTGCGCATCGTCGAGCGCACGCGGCAGGTGGGCTGCGTCCAGCGGCACCAGCTTGATCTTCTTGGGGTTGGAAGCCAGATCCAGCTCCGAAACCCGCAACGGGTTCACGCCGTCCTTGATCTTGACCAGACCCGCCTGCTGCAGCAGCAGAATGCCGCGCGCCAGATTGCTGGCGTCATTGGGCAGCGCCACGCGATCGCCCTCCTTGAGCTCGGCCAGCGACTTGCGCTGCTTGGAATACACGCCCATGGGCGCGATCGGCCCCTGGACCAGGGCCGTCAGATCCAGTTTGCGGTCGCCCTTGAACTGGTTGAAATACACCTCGTGCTGGAAGAAATTGGCATCCAGCGAGCCATCGGCCAGCGCCAGATTGGGCTGCACATAGTCGTTGAACTCCACCAGCTTGACCTTGTAGCCCTTCTTCTGAAGTATGGGCACGATTCCGGCCTGGAGCTGGTCGATGTTGGATCCGGCCGTGCCGCCGATGATCAGCTGCTTCTTGCCCGCATCCTGTGCGGCGACGGGCTGCGCCCCCAGGCCTGCCATCACGCCGGCCACGGCCAACAAGCTGGTGGCAAAAAGGCGGCGACGGCTGCGCGCGGCAAAGAAGAGAGAGATCATGCATTGCTCCTGGTTTGATTGATATGGCTTGGCCATGGATGGAGCGCCCATCCATGCGCATCCCAGTATCGGGACAAGCGGATCAATTTCAAACTAATAAAAACCCATCCTTATATTGAAGAATCATCTAAACCGCGAACCCGAGGCAAGCCGCTTTGCCATGAAAAAAGGACCGCCATGCGGTCCTTTGAACGGAGAAAACGGGCTTATTTCAGGAAAGCCGGCTTGGCATAGCCGGGGAACTGGCTGTCCACCACGGCCTTGAACTCGGGCGAACGGTAGGCCGCGGCCAGATCCCTGGCCCACTGGCTGTTTTCATTGCCGGTCTTCACGGCCACCACGTTCAGATACTGGTTGGGCGTCTTTTCCAGCACCACGGCCTCGCTGAGCTTCAGACCCGAAGAAACCGCGAAGTTGCCGTTGACCACCACATAGTCGGCATCTTCGAGCACGCGCGGCAGCTGGGCCGCTTCCAGCGCCACGAATTTGAGCTTGTGCGGGTTGGAGGCCAGGTCCAGCTCGGAGATGCGCGCCGGGTTCACTCCCTCCTTGACCTTGACCAGGCCTGCCTGCTGCAGCACCAGCAGCGCACGCGCCAGATTGCTGGGGTCGTTGGGCAGGGCGACCTTGGCGCCGCTCTTGATGTCGGCTAGGCTCTTGTGCTTTTTGCTGTACACGCCCATGGGGGCGACAGGGCCCTGGACAATGGCGCTCAGCGCCAGCTTGCGGTCGCTGGTGAACTGGTCGAAGTAGGCACGGTGCTGGAAGAAGTTGGCATCCAGGGAGCCGTCGCTGAGCGCCAGATTCGGCTGGACATAGTCGTTGAACTCGACCAGCTTGATCTTGTAGCCCTTTTGCTGCAGCTGGGGCAGTATGCCTTTTTGCAGCAGGTCGTAGTTGGAGCCTGCGGTGGCGCCGATCAGCAGGTTTTTCTTGGCGCCATCATCGGCCATCGCCGGTGCGGCCAAGGCGGCGGCAAAGGCCAGGGCGGCGGTGGCCAGCACGGCGCGGCGGCCGGCGACAAAAGACAGACTTGCGGACATGAATCACTCCTTGAAATCGAATACCTTCGGCAGCGCGATGCGGATTTGCTTTTGCGCTGCAACAATGGAGCGAGTATGAACTGCCTACGGACTAACCCTAAAGAATAAAAATCCATCTGTTTATCCGTAAAACCATATAAACAATCGACAGGAACTGCGCATGAACTCCTCCCAGGATCTGCTGGCCCACCAGGGGCATATCGCCCGCGTCCAAGGCATACGTGTAGGTCAGTTCACCGACCCACGCCGTCCCACGGGCTGCACGGCCGTGCTCTGCGCTGCAGGCGCGGTTGCGGGCGTGGATGTGCGCGGCGCCGCCCCCGGCACGCGCGAGACCGATTTGCTTCACCCCAGCAATCTGGTGCAGCAGGTCCACGCCATCATGCTGGCCGGCGGCAGCGCCTGGGGGCTGGATGCGGCCACCGGCGCCGTACGCTGGCTGGAGGAGCAAGGCGCGGGCCTGGACATAGGCGTGGGCCGGATTCCGCTGGTGCCCGCTGCCGTGCTGTTCGACGTGATGCTGGGCGATATGCGCATCCGCCCCGATGCCGCAGCGGGCTATGCGGCCTGCGAGAGCGCCGGCAGCGCGCGGCCCGCGGAAGGCAGCGTGGGCGCCGGTGCCGGTGCCGTGGTGGGCAAGGTCTTCGGCCATGAGCGCGCCATGAAGGGCGGCATAGGCACGGCCAGCTTCACGGTGAATGGAGTCACGGTGGGCGCCATCATTGCCTGCAACGCGCTAGGCGATGTGTTCAACCCTTTCACGGGAGAGCTGCTGGCCGGCGCCCGCAGCGCCGACGGGCGGCAACTGCTCGGCACGCGCCACGCCTTGCTGGCCGGTGAGGAGCCGCGCCCCGTGCTGGCGGGCAGCAATACCACGATTGGCGTGGTGGCGACCGATGCCATCATCACCAAGGCCCAGGCCCACCGCCTAGCCGTAGTGGCCCATGACGGACTGGCCCGCGCCATCAACCCCGTGCACACCATGAGCGATGGCGACAGCCTGTTTGCGCTGGGCACGGGGCTAAGCGGCCAGAGCCTGGGCATGATGACGCTGTGCACCATGGCCGCCGAGGCCGTGGCCGTGGCCACGGCGCGCGCCATACTGCTGGCGCGCTCGGTGACGGTCGAGGGCCAGGCCATGCTGCCCAGCCATGACGATCTACAGCACCAGGCCGGTGCGCCGGCCTAGACCGCGATCCTGCGCAGCTGTCCCTGGGTCAGCAGCTTGTCGCGCATGCGGCGCGTCATGGACTGGGTGCTGCCGTCCTCGGCGGTAAACAGAAACAGGCTTTGCTGCGGACTGACCCAGGTGAGCCGGGTGCGCAGCTGCTGGCGCTCGTTGCGCAATTCCACCCAGGTTCCCAGCGACCACTCTCCGCTTGGCGCCTCGGCCGCAAGCACGGCCTGGGCCGCCGCGGCCTGCGGCGCGGCCACGGCGGGCTTCCGCTCCACGACCTCGGTCAGCACGGGCAGCGCATCCTGCAGCACCAGCGGCGAGGACTCGGCGCTGCCCTCCAGGTCCGCCAGCACGCTGGGCAGCTCGTCCAGCACATCGGCAGCCTGGTTGGGCCGCGCGCGAACCGCGGTTTCGGCAATGTCCAGCACGCGCTGCTGCAGGCTGCCTATGCGCGCCGCCAGGGCCGCGATTTCCATCTCCGAACGCCCCACGCTGCGCAGGCCGCGCGCCAGACGCCGCTGCAGCCTGGGGGCCATGGCTACCAGCCGGGAAGTGTCCTGTGC
>JAFAIY010000056.1 GCA_019236485.1 Comamonas sp.
CGCCCGGCGCCAGGCCAATGGCTATCGCAGCTATCCCGAAGAGGCGGTGCTGGCGCTGAGGCTGATTGCCACGGCGCAGCGGGCCGGCTTCAGCCTGGATGAGCTGCGCCAGTTGCTGCCCGACGATCTTGAGCACTGGCAGCATGACGAGCTGCTGGCCACGCTGCGCAGCAAGCTGCAGAGCATTGACCTGATGCTGGCGCAGCTGACGAAAAGCCGCGCAGAACTGAACGAACTGATTGCGCAGATCGAGGCCAGGCCCGAAGACATGGACTGCGCCAGCAATGCGCGGCGCGTGCTATCGCAAATGCGGCTGCTGGGGCAGGGTGATGAGGCGGGTGAGCCCGATCAGCCTCGCAGCTGAGCTCTCTGCAGGGCCGTGGCTCATGCCTTGTGGAATTCCTGTTTTGATAGCGTCTGGCGCTTGATGAACAAGGGCTTAAGCTTATTTTTATTGAATATTTACCGAGCTGCGCTGCCAGCCATCCCGCTTTGTGATGGGGGCTGGCCCCAATCGGGCGGCCGTGACTTGTTTTATGCGTTAAGTTTCAAGCCGCTGTCCCTGAGTGTGTACATGCTTGGCGGACGAAAGTTTTCCCGGATCTGTCTTGAAAGGTGCCCATGGTGCACAAGCGTTTTCTCGTAAAAGCCCTGGCGGTCGCCGCCTTGGCTCCTGTCGCATTGCTGGCCCGGGCCCAGGATCTGGCCGTGACCATTGGCGTGACGGCCGGCCCCCATGCCCAGATTGCCGAAGTGGCCAAGCAGGTCGCGGCCAGGCAGGGCCTGAAGGTCAGGCTGGTGGAGTTTGGCGACTTCATCCAGCCCAATGCGGCGCTGTCTGCTGGCGATATCGACGCCAACATCTACCAGCACCAGCCCTTCCTCGATGCCCAGAACAAGGACCGCGGCTACAAGCTGGTGCCCGTGGCCAAGGCCGTGAACCAGCAAATGGGCGTGTACTCCAGGAAGCTCAAGAAGCTGGCCGATCTCAAGAGCGGTGCACGCGTGGGCATTCCCAACGATCCCACCAATGGCTCGCGTGCTCTGATGGTGCTGGCCAAGCAGGGGCTGATCACGCTCAAGGCCGATGCCGGCGCGCGCGCCTCGGTGCTGGATATCACGGCCAACCCCAGAAAGCTCAAGTTTGTCGAACTCGAGGCCGCCCAGCTGGCCCGCGCCCTCGATGATCTGGATGCTGCAGCCGTCAACAGCAGCTACGCCGTGGCCGCGGGCCTGTCGCCCCAGGCCGATTCGCTGGCGCTGGAAGATGTGAACACGCCCTATGTGACCGTGCTCATCGTCACGCGCGCCGGTCATGAAAACAGCAAAGGCCTGCAGGCTTTTGTGAAGGCCTATCAGTCGCCCGAGGTCAAGGCCTTTGTGGAAAAGACCTTCAAGGGTGCTTACACAACCGCATGGTGAGCGCATGAATCTGCCCTGGAATCAACTGGATGCGGCGCTGTTCGAGCGTGCCAAGGCCTTGCTGGACGAAGAGTGGCTGAGCCGCGACGCCGACCTGGTGCCGCTGCTGCCCGTGGTGCTGGAGCGCGGCGTAGGCCAGGATTGGCACAAGGCCGGCACCTTCCGCCACCATCTGGCGGGTGTGGCCCGCTCTCTGGCGCTATGGCAGCAGCCCAGGGAGGTGCGTCTGCTGGGTCTGCTGCACAGCGTGTACGGCAACGCCTTTGTCGATCTGGTCAAGTTCGATGCCGGCAAAGAGCGCGAGCAGCTCAAGAGCCGGGTCGGCGAGCAGGCCGAGCATCTGGTCTATCTGTTCTGCACCATGAGCCGCACCCAGTTTGTGCAAAAGCTGCTCGCTGGCGAGCTGGCCGCCGACGGCAGCCTGCAGATCGAGCGCAACGGCCCCGAGCCGCGCGAGAGCATCAGGCTCACGGCCTATGAGGTGGCGGCGTTTGCGATTGTCAGCATGGCCGACAGCATGGAGCAGTGGTTCAGCTGGCAGGAGGATATCTACTCGCGCTTTCCGGCCGTGGACAACAGTCGTCAGCAGGCCGTGCACTGGGCTGCGTCGCTCTGGCCCGGCCCCATGCGCCCCAGCAGCCGCATGCTCAGCCAGATCAGCGGCCTGGGCCGGGCGCTGCAGCATCCTGCGCTCAAGACCCGGCTGCCGCTGCCGCCCGTGTTTGCGAACTGCAGCCAGTTGCTGAGCGCAGGCCATGAGGCTGCGGCCGTGGCGCTGTACTGGTCGGTGATTCAGCTCGATCAGCCTCTGGTCGACCTGGACGCTGCCACCGCCACGCTGGAGCAAGCCGTGGCCCTCAACCCCTGGGTGGGTGAGCCGCAGATGGTGCTGGCCCAGCTGTACCTGAGCGCGGGCCGCAACACCGATGCCGCCCGGGCCGCCGAGAGCGCGCTGCAGAGCTTTTGCAGCTGGGGCAATGCCTGGGACAAGCGCGTGCAGTGGGATGCCTGGATTGCCTGGACGCGTATCCTGCTGCAATCGGCCCAGGAAGGTAGCTGGCCCGCGCGGCTGGACAAGCTCAACAATATGGCGCTGCGCCAGCTTTGAATAAAACAGGCTCAGGCGATTACTGAACAAGCGCTGCTGCTTGAACGAAAGCTTCGGGCAATGAAAAGCCCCGACAGTCAGGCAACTGCCGGGGCCTTTTTGACTGCAGCAAGAACAGCTTACTTGGTGCCTAAGATGCGGTCGCCGGCGTCGCCCAGACCGGGCAGGATGTAGCCATGGTCATTGAGTTCGCGGTCCACGGCGGCGGTGTAGATGTCCACGTCGGGGTGGGCGGCCTGCATGGTCTTCACGCCCTCGGGCGCGGCCAGCAGGCACATGAACTTGATGGACTTGGGCGCGCTCTTGTCCTTGAGCTGCTGCACGGCAGCCACGGCCGAGTTGCCGGTGGCCAGCATGGGGTCGACCACGATGACATCGCGCTCGCCCATGTTGTCGGGCATCTTGTAGTAGTACTCGACGGGCTTGAGCGTCTCGGGGTCGCGGTACAGGCCGATATGGCCGATGCGGGCGCCGGGCACCACATTCAGCATGCCGTCCAGGAAACCGTTGCCGGCGCGCAGTATGGAGACCAGGGCCAGCTTCTTGCCGTCGATGACCTTGCCGACCATTTTTTCCATCGGCGTTTCGATCTCGATGTCCTGCAGCGGGAAGTCGCGGGTCAGTTCGTAGGCCATCAGCGTGGACAGCTCGCCCAGCATGCGGCGGAAGCTGTTGGTGCTGGCTTCCTTGCGGCGCATCAGCGTCAGTTTGTGCTGGATCAGGGGATGGTCGATCAGATGCAAAGTGCTCATGTTCTTGATCTTTGTAGGGGAAACGGGGCGGGCCGGCTTGTGGCCGGCACCTGCCTGAGGTGAATCGGATGCGGAGCAGGCCGCAACAGCCGCTATTTTCGCCGTCAGTCGCCCAGGAGTTGTGCGAAGCGCTCTAAATCCACATTGCCGCCACTGATCACAATCCCCACGCGCTTGCCGGCCAGGGGCAGATCGCTGTTCATGGCGGCCGCCAGCGACAGCGCTCCCGTGGGCTCGACCACGATCTTCATGCGCTCGGCGTAGAAGCGCATGGCCTGGACCAGCTGCTCGTCGCTGACGGTCAGCACCTGGCTCACGCGCTGGCGGATGATGGCAAAAGTGAGGTCGCCAGGCGACTGGGTCTGGGCGCCGTCGGCAATGGTGCGCGGGGTGTCTATCTTGACGATATGGCCGGCCTGCAGCGATTGCTGCACATCGTTGCCGGCCTCGGGCTCCACGCCTATCACCTTGCACTGAGGCGCGAGCGCATTGGCCGCGAGCAGGCTGCCCGAGAGCAGGCCGCCGCCGCCCAGGCAGACGAACAGATAGTCGAGATCGGGCACTTCCTCGAGCAGCTCCTTCACGGCCGTGCCCTGGCCCGCGATCACGTCGCGGTGGTTGTAAGGGGGGATCAGCGTCATGCCGCGCTCGCTGGCCAGCTTGCAGGCGATGGCTTCGCGGTCCTCGGTGAAGCGGTTGTAGGTCACGACCTGGGCACCATAGCCGCGTGTGGCCGCCATTTTGGAGGCCGGAGCGTCCTCGGGCATGATGATGAGCGCGGGCATGTCCAGAATCTGGGCCGCCAGCGCAATCGCCTGGGCATGGTTGCCCGAAGAGAAAGCCAGG
This sequence comes from Comamonas sp., assembly GCA_019236485.1. Lineage (GTDB taxonomy): Bacteria > Pseudomonadota > Gammaproteobacteria > Burkholderiales > Burkholderiaceae_C > Comamonas. Next base: position 4,129 of record JAFAIY010000056.1, read on the forward strand.
GCGCCGCCTTTGCGCTGCTCGGGCGTGAACTGGGCCAGGGCGTTGTAGGCGCCGCGCAGCTTGAACGCGCCTATGCGCTGCAGGTTCTCGCACTTGAAGAACAGCTGGGCGCCCAGCTGTTCGTCCATGGTGCGGCTGGTCAGCACCGGCGTCTGGTGGGCCACGCCCTGCAGGCGTGCGGCAGCGGCAACAACATCGTCATAGGTGGGAAGCAGATTGGGCGTCAGGCTCATGGTGATTCAAGGTGGCGGTGAGGTATGAATCCATGATAACGGCGCCGGGCCGCGGCTGCGGCGATGAAAACAGCCTGCGGCCGAGGGCAGGCCGGGGGCTTGAAGTCGATTGAATTGCCCGGCAGCGCTTGCTGCATAAGCGCTGCCAGCTATGAAATCAGGATTCGTGATCCTGCGGGCGGAACTCGCGCAGCGGCGCCAGCGGCGGAAACTCGCCGTTGCGCCTGGCCTGCATCGCGGTGACCGACTCCATCACATGGCGGTTGCTCCAAATGCCGCTTTGCACCCAGCCCATCTGCTGCAAAGAGTCCTGCACGCTGTGGTCGCGCGCATAGTTGATGACCTGCTTGCTGCCCCAGATGGCGATCGGCGGCTTGGCCGCGATCTCGCGCGCGCAGGCCAGGGCGGCGAGCACGGCGGCCTCCTGGCTGTCATGCACCGCGTTGACCAGGCCGTGGGAGGCCGCCTCCTGAGCGCCCATGCGCCGGCCGGTATAGGCGAGCTCCTTGACTATGCCCAGCGGCATGAGCTTGGGCAGGCGCTGCAGGCTGCCGAGGTCGGCCGTCATGCCGATATTGATTTCCTGGATGCAGAAGAAGGCGTCGGCGCTCGCATAGCGTATGCAGGCAGCAGCGACCAGATCCAGCGCCCCGCCTATGCAGCCGCCGTGGATGGCGCAGATCACGGGCATGCGCAGCGACTCCAGCTTGTTGAAGGTGGCTTGCATCTGCGCCAGGGTGTCGCAGAGCAGGGCGCGGCCTTCGGGGCTGCGATCGTCGGGCGCAAACCTGGGGTCGGCAAAAGTGTCCAGCGCCATGCCGGCCGAGAAATGCTTGCCGGTGCTGCTGATGACCAGGGCGCGGGACTCTCCGCTGCGGTGCAGGGTGTTGAGCACGCTGTCCAGCTCGTGCCAGAACTGCGGGTTCAGCGTGTTGAGCGCTTCCGGGCGGTTGAGCACCAGATGCGCGATATTGTCGGCCAGATCGATGCGAAAGCAGCTCAGGCCTGCGGTCAGCAAGTGGGTGTCGGAGGTATGGGGCATGCGCAGATGGTGGCCCTGGCCCCGGTGCCTGCAAGTCACCCTGGTGACTGGGTGTGGCTTGCGCGAACTGGGGGATTCCCTGGAGGCAGCGTCCAAGAAACAAGGCCTGCAGCGGCAGGCCTTGGCTTTGAGTGCCTGGAGCGTCAGCGCTTTTTGCCGCCCAGAATGCCGCCCAGCACCCCGCGCAGAATCTCCTTGCCCAGGCTGTTGCCCATGGTGCGCATGGTGGACTTGGCCATGGTCTGCACCAGTCCGTCGTGCTGACCACCGCGCGGGCCGGTGCGGCCGAACAGCAGCTCCTTGAGGCCGTCCATCATGGAGTCGGAGGCGCCGGCCTGCGCGGCCCCCGAGGCCGCGGGCGCATCGCCGGGTTTGGCCGGAGTGGCGCTGCCCGCACGGTCGCGCAGTATCTCGAAGGCCGATTCGCGGTCTACGGCGTTTTCATAGACGCCGGCCACCAGAGAGTCGCGCCTCAAGGCCTGACGCTGCTCGGGCGTGATGGGGCCGATCTGGCTGCCCGGAGGAATCACGAACACACGCTCGGTCACGCCGGGACGGCCTTTTTCATCGAGCAGGCTGATCAAGGCCTCGCCCACGGCCAGCTCGGTGATGGCGGCACCAATGTCCAGGCCCGGGTTGGGGCGCATGGTGGAGGCCGCCGCGGCCACGGCCTTCTGGTCGCGCGGGGTGAAGGCGCGCAGCGCATGCTGGACGCGGTTGCCCAACTGGCCCAGCACCGAGTCGGGCACGTCCAGCGGGTTCTGGGTCACGAAATACACGCCCACGCCCTTGGAGCGCACCAGGCGCACGACCAGCTCGATGCGCTCGAGCAGCACCTTGGGCGCGTCGTTGAACAGCAAATGGGCCTCGTCGAAGAAGAACACCAGCTTGGGTTTCTCGGGGTCGCCGATCTCGGGCAGCTGCTCGAACAGCTCGGACAGAAGCCAGAGCAGAAAAGTCGAGTACAGGCGCGGCGCATTCATCAGCTTGTCGGCCGCCAGGATATTGACCACGCCCATGCCGTCGGCATCGGTCTGCATCAGGTCGTTGATGTTGAGCATGGGCTCGCCGAAGAACTTGTCGCCACCTTGCTGCTCTATCTGCAGCAGGCCGCGCTGGATGGCGCCCACGCTGGCCGGGCTGATATTGCCGTACTGGGTGGTGAACTGCTTGGCGTTGTCGCCCACATGCTGGAGCATGGCGCGCAGATCCTTGAGGTCCAGCAAAAGCAAACCATTGTCATCCGCGATCTTGAAGACCAGGTTGAGCACGCCCATCTGCGTGTCGTTGAGATTGAGCATGCGGCCTATCAGGAGCGGCCCCATGTCCGAGATCGTGGCGCGCACCGGGTGGCCCTGCTCGCCGAACACATCCCACAAGGTGGCGGGGCAGGCCAGGGGCTGGGGTAGAGCCAGGCCGCGCTCCTGGAGCGAGGCCGCGAGCTTGTCGCCGAGCTTGCCGGCCTGGCTGATGCCGCTCAGGTCGCCCTTGACGTCGGCCATGAACACAGGCACCCCGATCTGTGAGAAGCTCTCGGCCAGTTTCTGCAGGGTCACGGTCTTGCCGGTGCCCGTGGCGCCGGTGATCAGGCCGTGGCGGTTGGCCATGCCGGGCAGCAGCGCACATTCTGTGGCAGAGTGCTGGGCAATCAAAAGGGGTGAAGCCATTTCGGGTTTCCTCTTAAGGGGGCTTGCAGTCAAAAGTAAAATCTCGTCCGCAAGGTTAAATCAAATATCAAAGGACTCTCTGTGGCAGGACACAGCAAATGGGCCAACATCCAGCACCGCAAGGGTCGCCAGGATGAAAAGCGCGGCCGCATCTGGACCCGCATCATCCGTGAAATCATGGTCGCGGCGCGTCAGGGCGGCGGCGATCTCACGGCCAATCCCCGTCTGCGCCTGGCGGTGGACAAGGCCAAGGCCGCGAACATGCCGGCCGACAATATCAAGCGCAATATCGACAAGGCCACGGGCAACCTCGAAGGCGTGACCTACGAGGAAATCCGCTACGAGGGCTATGGCATAGGCGGCGCCGCCATCATCGTGGACACCATGACGGACAATCGCGTGCGCACGGTGGCCGATGTGCGCCACGCTTTCAGCAAATACGGCGGCAACATGGGCACGGAAGGCTCGGTGGCTTTCCAGTTCAAGCATGTGGGCCAGATACTGTTTGCACCCGGCACCAGCGAGGACAAGGTCATGGAAGTGGCGCTTGAAGCCGGTGCCGAGGACGTGATCAGCGATGACGAAGGCGGCATTGAGGTGCTGACGGCTCCCGGCGACTTTGAAGCCGTGCGCAATGCGCTGCAGGCCGCGGGCCTGACGCCCGATATGGCCGAAGTGACCATGCGCCCTGAAAATACAATCGCTCTCGAAGGCGATGACGCAGCTCGCATGCAAAAGCTGCTCGACATGATTGAAGATCTGGATGACGTGCAAGACGTCTACCACAACGCAGAACTATGAAAATTCTTGTGATTGGCGGCGGTGGCCGTGAACACGCTCTGGCGTGGAAGTTGGCCGAATCGCCCAAGGCGACCAAGGTCTATGTGGCTCCCGGCAATGGCGGCACCGCCCTGGCGGGTGGCAAACTGGAAAACCTGAACCTCACCGATGTGAAGGCCTTGCGCGAATGGGCGCAGGCCGAAAAGATCGCCGTGACGGTCGTGGGGCCCGAAGCGCCTCTGGCCGCCGGGGTGGTGGACGAGTTCCGTGCCCATGGCCTCAAGGTTTTTGGCCCGACCAGGACTGCGGCCCAGCTCGAGTCCTCCAAGGCCTTCTCCAAGGACTTCATGGCGCGCCACGGCATTCCCACGGTGCAATATGAAACCTTTAGCGACCCCGTGGCCGCTCACGCCTATGTGGACCGCCTGGGCGCTCCCATCGTGATCAAGGCCGACGGCCTGGCCGCCGGCAAGGGCGTGGTGGTTGCGATGTCGCTGCAGGAGGCCCACGATGCCGTGGACTTCATGCTGGTGGACAACAAATACGGCGTGACCCACAACCAGGGCGGTGCCCGCGTGGTGATCGAGGAGTTCCTCGACGGCGAGGAAGCCAGCTTCATCGTGCTGTGCGACGGCAAGAACGTGCTGGCCCTGGCCACCAGTCAGGACCACAAGCGCCTCAAGGATGGCGACCAGGGCCCGAACACGGGCGGCATGGGCGCTTATTCGCCGGCGCCCGTGGTCACGGCCGACGTGCATGCGCGCGCCATGCGCGAAATCATTCTGCCCACCATCCGCGGCATGGAAAAAGACGGCGTGCCCTACACCGGCTTCCTCTACGCGGGCCTGATGATTGACAAGGCCGGTCACCTCAAGACGCTGGAATTCAACTGCCGCATGGGCGATCCCGAAACCCAGCCCATCATGATGCGCCTCAAGAGCGATCTGGTGGACGTGATGCTGGCCGCCTGCGATGCCAAGCTCGACCAGGTCGAGCTGCAGTGGGACCGCCGCACCGCTCTGGGCGTGGTGATGGCCGCCGCCGGCTATCCTGAAGATCCGCGCAAGGGCGATGTGATCACCGGCCTGCCCGCGGCGGCCGATGATGCCATGGTCTTCCATGCGGGCACCCAGCTGCAGGCGGACGGCCAGCCCGTGACCAGCGGCGGCCGCGTGCTCTGCGTGACCGTGCTGGCCGACAGCGTCAAGCAGGCCCAGCAGAAAGTCTATGACGTGGCGCGCGGCATCCATTTCGATGGTGCCCAGTACCGCCGCGACATCGGCTTCCGCGCCATCAAGAAGGCCGAGTGATGACGGCTGTAGCGTCTTCTTCTGCGGCCGACATGCTGCCCGTGGCCGAGGTGCGCGAGTACCTGACGGGGCTGCAGGCCCGCATCACCGGAGCTCTCGAGGAGATCGAGGGCGAGGGCGGTGCGCGCTTTCTGGCCGACGCTTGGCATAAGGAGCCGGGCGAAAAGCTGCAGGGCGACGGCATCACCAGGATCATGGAGGGCGGGCGCGTGTTCGAGCGCGCGGGCTGTGGCTTCTCGCATGTGCGCGGGCCTCAGCTGCCGCCTTCGGCCACCCAGCACCGGCCCGAGCTCGCGGGTGCGCCGTTCGAGGCCATGGGGGTGTCGCTGGTGTTCCACCCGCGCAATCCCCTGGTGCCCACGGTGCACATGAACGTGCGCATGATCGCGGCCGGCCATGAGGGCCAGCCCAAGACCTGCTGGTTTGGCGGCGGCATGGACCTGACGCCCGTCTACGGCTACGAAGAAGATGCGCTGCACTTCCACCGGACCTGCCGCGATGCGCTGGCGCCGTTCGGCGATCAGCTCTATCCGCGCTTCAAGCAGTGGTGCGACGAGTACTTCTATCTCAAGCACCGCAACGAGCAGCGCGGCATAGGCGGCATCTTCTTCGACGATTTCAGCGAACTGGGCCAGCAGCAGAGCTTTGCCATGCTGCGCTCGGTGGGCGATGCTTTTCTGCAGGCCTATCTGCCTATCGTGGAGCGCCGCCAGAATGCCGAGTACACGCAGCAGCAGGTGGACTTCCAGCGCTACCGGCGTGGCCGCTATGTGGAGTTCAACCTGGTCTGGGACCGCGGCACCCACTTCGGCCTGCAGTCGGGCGGCCGCACCGAATCCATTCTGCTGTCCATGCCGCCCCATGCGGACTGGAGCTATCAGCGCGTGGATGCACCGGGCACGCCCGAGCGCGAGCTGCTGGACAAATTCCTGATCCGCCGCGACTGGCTGTAGGAAGCTGTACCGGTTGGCCGCGGATTTCCCTGCCCATGGTGCATAAGGCACTGTCGGCAGGGAAATTTTTAGAAAACTATAATTTCAATAGCTGGATGCGCCGGGTCGACTGGCGCATCGACTTTTTTCAATGCGTGACGGACCAGGCTTGCGAATGGCCCCGGAGTCCGCCGTGATCCGACCCTGATACGGGTGCGGCGCGGCTCACGCTATATTGATCCCATTTTTTACAGATTCCATCGCCTGATGACCACCTCCACCAAAGCGGATTCCGCAGCCAAGCGCGACGTCACCAAACTCCAGCGAGCCATTGTCGACGGCCTCGAAGACGTCAAGGCTCACGACATCCAGGTGTTCAACACCGAAGCGCTGTCGCCGCTGTTCGAGCGCGTGATCGTGGCCTCGGGCACTTCCAACCGCCAGACCAAGGCGCTGGCCTCCAGCGTGCGCGAAGCCGTGAAGACCGCAGGTTTTTCCGTGCCGCGTCAGGAAGGTGAAGAAAACGGCGAGTGGATCATCGTGGACTGCGGCCCCGTCGTCTGCCACATCATGCAGCCCGCAATCCGCCAGTACTACCGTCTGGAAGAGATCTGGGGCGAGACGCCGGTGCGCATGAAGATCGGTGCCGCCAAGCCCAAGCCCGCCGAGTTGGCCGCCAAGAAGCTGGCCGCCAAGAAGGCGGTGGACAAGGCCGCGGCCGAGAACACCGTGCTCGAGAAGAAGCCTGCGGCCAAGAAGGCGGCTGCCAAAAAGCCTGCGGCCAAGACCACCGCCGCCGCCAAGCCCGCAGCCAAGAAGCCCGCGGCCAAGTCTGTCAAGACCGTGGTCGTCAAGCCCAGCGTGCCGCGTACCGCCAAGGCCGGCACCGCGGCCAAGCCCGCGGCAAAGCGTGCCCCCCGCGCCAAGGCCTAAATGAGGCTGACCATCGTGGCCGTGGGCCTGCATGTGCCCGACTGGGCACAGACGGCCTATGACGACTATGCCAAGCGCTTTCCGCCCGAACTCAAGGTCGAGCTCAAGGCCGTCAAGACCGAGCCGCGCGGCTCCAAGACGGTGGAGACCCTGTATGCGGCCGAGCGCAAGCGCATAGAAGCCGCGATTGCCCGCGGCACCCGCATCGTGGTGCTGGACGAGCGCGGCACCAATCTGACCACCAAGGCCCTGGCCCAGCGCCTCAAGGGCTGGCAGCTGGAAGGCGATGATGTGGCTCTGGTGATAGGCGGCCCCGACGGCCTGGACCCCGAGTTCAAGGCCATGGCCCACGAGCGCATACGCCTCTCGGACCTGACCCTGCCACACGCCATGGTGCGGGTGCTGCTGATCGAGCAGCTCTACCGCGCCTGGTCGGTCAATGCGGGCCACCCCTATCATCGCGAATAAGCGGTGGCGATCCCGCGCGCGTGCATTTTTGCGCAGCGCGTGATACTATGATTTTGATAGCCCAATGCGCTTGATACATATGCGCTAGCGGCCTTTTCATCAAAGTCATGGCGCCCTTCATCTATCTCGCATCCCAAAGCCCACGTCGTCGCCAGCTGCTGGAGCAGCTGGGCGTGGCTCATGAACTGCTGCTGCCCAATGCGGTGGGCGATATCGCCGAAGACGCCGAGGCCATAGAGGCCGAGCGCG
>JAFAIY010000124.1 GCA_019236485.1 Comamonas sp.
GCGAACCGGAAACCAGCACCCCGTACTGGGCGTCGAGTATCAACAGAACGAGCTGTCCTCGACCGACCGATACTTCGCAAAAATGGGAATGCAAGTGCGATTTTTCATGCCGCCGAATAGCGTCGCACCCTTGGCTTTCTATTTTCATGGCGACCTGCTGGGCGACTACACGAATCTGGAGCTGATCGGCACCATCAGCACCATGGAAACCTTCCAGAAGATCTATCGCCCCGAGATATACAACGCCAATTCCGCAGCCGGGAAACTCTATCAACCGAGCCTGAAGCACCAGGATTATTCGTTGACGCAAATTGTCTACGACCGGGAAGAACGCAGCCAGTTGGCTGTCAAACAGGGGAAATTTGCGCAGGAGCACTTCATCAAGCCGTATGGGAACGTGCTTGAACAATGGGCTGCCACTTGCGCGCTCTGACTACTTGCATCGGCGCTGCCAATGCGCTCGCCACACCCGTCTCTTTGCTAAAAAGGAATCTTCAGATGTTTGAAACCTCCATCGCCGGCAGCCTGCCGAAGCCAGCCTGGCTGGCTGAAACCAACAAGCTCTGGCCCCAGTGGAAGGCCGAAGGCGATGCGCTTCTCCAGGCCAAGGCCGACGCGACCCTGCTGTGGATCAAGGCCCAGGAAGACGCGGGCCTGGACATCGTGTGCGACGGCGAGCAATCGCGACAGCACTTCGTGCACGGCTTCCTCGAGCAGGTTGAAGGCATAGACTTCGACAACAAGGTGAAGATGGGCATCCGCGACAACCGCTACGACGCGATGGTGCCGCAGGTCGTGTCGGCCCTGCGCCTCAAGGGCCGCGTGCATGCCTTCGAAGCCCAGCTGGCGCGCGCTCACACGAAGAAGAAGCTGAAATTCACCCTGCCCGGCCCGATGACCATCGTCGACACCGTGGCAGACCGCTTCTACGGCGGTAATGCCGAAGGAAGGGTCAAGATGGCCTTCGCCTTTGCGGAACTGCTCAACCAGGAAGCCCTGGCGCTTCAGGCCGACGGCGTGGACATCATCCAGTTCGACGAACCCGCCTTCAATGTCTACATGAAGGATGCTGCCGACTGGGGCGTGCAGGCGCTCGAGCGCGCGGCACAGGGACTGACCTGCACGACGGCCGTGCACATCTGCTACGGCTACGGCATCAAGGCCAATACGGACTGGAAGAGCACGCTGGGCGACGAATGGCGCCAGTATGAGACGGTGTTCCCCGCGCTGGCCCGCAGCTGCATCGATCAGGTAAGCCTGGAATGCATCCACTCCCATGTTCCGCCCGATCTGATGAAGCTGCTGGCCGGCAAGGATGTGCTGGTCGGCGTGATCGATGTGGCCAGCGACGTGGTCGAGACACCCGAGGAAGTGGCTGACACCATAGCCCAGGCGCTGGAGTTCGTACCGAAGGAAAGGCTGTTCCCGTGCACGAATTGCGGCCTGGCGCCAATGGCGCGGGACGTGGCGTGGCGCAAGCTCGAAGCCCTGGCAGAAGGCACGAGGCTGGCCAAGGAGCGGCTCGTCACGAGGTGACGCATCCCGGTCGTCGCGACCCAGTCATCTTGGTCGCGCCGTCAGTGGCGCGACACACCCCGCGGCATGCTGAATCGTCCGGCTTTTCCAAGATTGCTTCAAGTCTCAAGGACTATCGAGCGTTACTTATGGCCGCTATGTGGCAGTAACCGGCCCATCATGATCTTGGCATGGCAGGTGCAACCGCTGCAAAGCCGACCTAGAAATCGGAAGTCAGTTTCAGGCTGGGAACCGTCATCAAGTTTTGGCCGCTTGATGAGTGTTGATGTGGGGACCAGACATTCCGCGGTGCTAGACCTTAACTACCGCTCTACATTCTCGATCCGTATTTCTGGATGGTGCTATGGCGGAGCGCGGTTTCCCATGGGCAATGCTATCCGGTATTGCATAAGGGCAAAAATGTACCGGCACAGCACCGATATTGCACATCAACCCTCAATTCCATGCTGCCAAAGAAAGAGGATGAATTACCGCCGTCCGGTAGATAACGAACGCCTTTGCGTTTAGAGCGATTTCGAGAGATCCCGTGCAGCTATATGCTGCTCGCATTGGCGTATCACTCCACCTATCTGCGTGTCTTGGTCATGATCCTTTTTTATGAATGGTAGTGCCGCCTATTCCAGGCGAGGAAAAAATCAATCATATTGGCGTCTCGGATTGAAAAGGCATCCGCTAGCCATTTTTCAGATGCTGGCCTTGACGCCTCCAAATCCCATTCACCACAAAAGGAGGATACGGATGGCCGTTGCCGAGGCAGTGCCCGAAGGTGTTTTCCCCCCACCGGCGGCGCGCATTCTGTGTGTGGACGATGAACCGCATATCGCCGCGGCACTGCGGAGACTGCTGCG
>JAFAIY010000183.1 GCA_019236485.1 Comamonas sp.
AGGTCTTCGAACGGGGTTTCGCAGCTCACGCCATAGTGTCTGGCCACGCTCTCCAGCATGGAAAAGTAATAGTTGTTGCGCTTGTCCCAGCCCTTGATGGCGCCGCTGGCCAGGCTCAGCGTGGGGAAGGCCACCACGCGCTCGGGGTCGAAGGCTTCGCTATTGCCCAGGCCGTCGCAGGCCGGGCAGGCGCCCATGGGCGAGTTGAAGGAGAACAGGCGCGGCTCCAGCTCGGGCAGGGAGTAGTCGCACTTCGGGCAGGCGAACTTGGCACTGAACAGATGCTCCTTGCCATTGTCCATTTCCAGCGCGATCACGCGGCCGCCGGCCTCGGTCCCGCCGGCGCGCAAAGCGGCCTCAAAGCTCTCGGCCAGGCGCTGCTTCACGTCCTCGCGCACCTTGAGGCGGTCTATCACTACGTCGATGTTGTGGCGCTCGTTCTTTTCGAGCTGGGGCAGGGACTGGGCGTCGTAGATCTGTCCGTCGACGCGAAAGCGCACATAGCCCTGGGCCTGCAGCTGCACGAACAGCTCGGCGAACTCGCCTTTTTTTTCGCGCGCCAGCGGGCCGAGGATCATGAGCCTGGTGTCCTCGGGCAGCTGCAGCACGCTGTCCACCATCTGGCTGATGGTCTGGGCCTGCAGCGGCAGATTGTGCTCGGGGCAGAACGGCGTGCCGGCGCGGGCGTACAGGAGACGCAGGTAGTCGTTGATCTCGGTCACCGTGCCCACGGTGGAGCGCGGGTTGTGGCTGGTGGCCTTTTGCTCGATGGAGATCGCGGGCGACAGACCCTCGATCAGGTCCACATCGGGCTTGTCCAGGCGGCCCAGGAACTGGCGCGCATAGGCCGAGAGGCTTTCCACATAGCGGCGCTGGCCTTCGGCGTACAAGGTGTCGAAGGCCAGGCTGGACTTGCCCGAGCCCGACAGGCCCGTGATCACTACCAGCTGGTTGCGCGGGATGTCGAGGTCTATGTTCTTGAGGTTGTGCGTGCGCGCGCCGCGGATGGCGATGCGCGTCTGCGCCAGCGAGCGGCCCAGATAGAGGCTGTCATCGGCATCGGCGGTCTTGTTTACAGAGGGCGAATCGGGCTTCAGGGACACAGGCGCTCCAGGCGGGAGAAAACTCTCCATGATAGTCAGACGGGCTTTGGAGTGGATAGATGGTCCGGGTTCACGGACAATCCGAGGTTCTATTTCCTCTTTCGTGCCGGGCGGTGTTTTTAGTTAACGTAGGCATAAGAATTTGACTCTTGGCAGAATTTGAGCGTGAAAAACATCCAAACATCCCCGAGTGCGGGCACGCAGGGCACAGACAGATCCTCAACCACCATGACGCCGCAGGAGCGCCGCTCCAGCGGCGCTTTGGCGCTGATTTTTGCGCTGCGCATGCTGGGCCTGTTCCTGGTCCTGCCCGTCTTCATGCTGGAGGCGCGCAAATATCCGGGCGGCGACGACCCCGCCATGATCGGCCTGGCCATGGGCCTGTACGGCCTGACCCAGGCCTTGTTCCAGCTGCCTATAGGCCTGGCCTCGGACCGTTTCGGCCGCAAGCGCGTCATCGTGGCCGGTCTGCTGGTTTTTGCGGCCGGCAGCCTGGTGGCGGCCATGGCCGGCTCGCTCACCGGACTGATGCTGGGCCGCGGCCTGCAGGGCGCGGGCGCCGTGTCGGCCGCCGTGACGGCCCTGCTGGCCGATCTGACGCGTGACAGCGTGCGCACCAAGGCCATGGCCTTGGTGGGCGGCAGCATAGGGCTGATGTTTGCGCTGGCGCTGGTGCTGGCACCCCTGCTCAACGCCTGGATGGGCCTGTCCGGCATCTTCGGCCTGACCTGCGCGCTGGCCATGGCCGGCATTGCCGTGGTGCTGTGGGTGGTACCGCCCGAGCCCAAGCAGCATGTGAATGCGCCCAAGGGCAGGTTCAGCGACCTGCTGGGCCAGAAGGATCTGCTGCGCCTGAATTTCGGCGTCTTCATCCTGCATACGGTGCAGATGTCCATGTGGGTGGCCGTGCCCGCCATGCTGGTACAGGCCGGCCTGGTCAAGGAAGAGCACTGGCATATCTATCTGCCCGCGGTGCTGCTGTCCTTTCTGGCCATGGGCGGTCTGTTCTCCATGGAGCGCAAAGGCAGGCTGCGTGCGGCTTTGCTGGGCGCCATCGGCCTGGTGTTCGTGGTGCAGGTCGGCCTGGGCATGCTGGCGGCCAGCGGCAGCATTCCCACCATCTGGTGCATGGCGCTGCTGATGTTTCTGTTCTTCTGCGGCTTCAACGCGCTCGAAGCCACCCAGCCCAGCCTGGTCTCGCGCATGGCGCCCACGCGCTTGCGCGGTGCGGCTTTAGGTGCCTACAACACCTTGCAGTCCCTGGGCCTGTTTGCGGGTGGCGCCATCGGCGGTGCCGTGGCCAAGTGGGTGGGTGTGCCGGGGCTGTTCGGCATGACGGCGGTGCTGGCGCTGCTGTGGCTGGTCGTGAGCTGGCCGCTGCGTCCCGTGGGCCGTCACGGCTGAGCACAAACACGCGCGGCCACCTAGGGAAATCTCGCGCATGGCCTAGCCCGCTTGGGGCAAAATGCGCACTCCATTGGTCCGGGACCTTTCTTCAATTGCCCGGGCCACTTTTTGAAAAGGCAAATCTATGGCATCCGTCAACAAAGTCATCATCGTCGGCAATCTGGGCCGTGACCCCGAGATGCGCACCTTCCCCAGCGGCGACCAGGTGGCCAATGTGACCATCGCCACGACCGACCGCTGGCGCGACAAGAACACCGGTGAAAACCGCGAGGCCACCGAATGGCACCGTGTGGTCTTCAACGGCAAGCTGGCCGAGATCGTGGGCCAGTACCTGCGCAAGGGCAGCCAGGTCTATGTGGAAGGCAGCCTGCGCACGCGCAAGTGGACCGACCAGGCCACGGGCCAGGAGCGCTACGCCACCGAAATCCGCGCCGACACCATGCAGATGCTGGGCAGCCGCCAGGGCGGCGGCCAGCAGCAAGGCGGCTATGGCGACGAAGGCTACGGCGAAAGCAGCTACGAAGCTCCGCGCCGTGCGGCGCCCGCCCCCATGCAGCAGCGCCCGGCACCGGCAGCCGCTCGTCCCGCACCCGCTCCCATGTCGCCCCCGCCCCAGCGTGCAGCTTCGGGCTTTGACGATATGGACGACGACATTCCGTTCTAAAACCTGCTTTGCAGACCTGTGGGTAAAAGCCCGCGTTCCCTGGGGACGCGGGCTTTTTGTATTGGTGGGCCGCTGTCCCCGACTCATGGGACTGTGCCGGGGCGCGATTCAGCCCGACGCAAGCCCGGTAGAAAAAAACGATGGAAGGATTGGACTCCATGCATTTTGTGGAATAACATTCAGCAGTTGTTTGCGTTTCATTCAGTTACGATTGAAGCATCCGCGCCCAATCGCACGTAAAGTGTGAGCGTTTCCTCTCCCCATTCGTGCTGCCAAGTTGGGGCTTGGCTGTTTCCCCAGGAGCATTCCTGCATGCCGACCTTGGTCATATCAATCGACGGCGCCGTCATCAAAGAGGTGAAGCTCACCAAGGAGCGCACCACGCTGGGCCGTCGGCCATACAACGACATCGTGATTGAAAACCTGGCCGTCAGCGGCGAGCATGCGGTGCTCACCATGGACAGCGGTATGGTGGCCATCGAAGACCTGCGCAGCACCAATGGCACTTATGTGAATGGCAACGCCATCCAGAAGCAGCCTTTGCAGAACGGGGA
>JAFAIY010000293.1 GCA_019236485.1 Comamonas sp.
TGGACGACTCAGCCAGGTGCTGCGTTCGCACCACTTCAACAGTGCTGAGGACCTGGAGAAGACGCTGCACCGGTTTGTATGGCTGTACAACCACTTCTTGCCGCAAAAGGCACTGGGACATGTTGCCCCAGTGCAAGCGCTCAAAACCTGGAAGATGAAAGTGCCGGAGTTATTTGCAAAAAACGTGCGCAATCATCCGGGACCTGACACCTATTTGAGAGCGACCTGCGGAGTTGTTCTGATCGGCATTGAGTTAGAGGCTGCTTTCGTCACAAATCAAGCAGGCCGCCCGTACCCGTATCTACCCGTCTGGCTGCGCCTGCGGCACGCGGTTCAGGCTGCGGGCATTGGCACCGTAGAGTGCCAATGCTTTGTGATCTGACTTGCGGCAACGTGTTTGAGCGGCGCGCGCAGCGCAAAGCGAGTTTTGCCGCACCGCAGACTGAATTGTGTGACGCAGGTTTGCCCGGAGCGAAGCGAAGGGACGCAGACAATCGGGTCGCATTCTTTGGGTTACGTTTCTTGTGCGAGCAAGAAAGGTAACTCGCCTGCCGGGGCGAGACCCGGCGCGGCCGGCAAGGCCTCTGTCGCGTGCGACAAAGCAGGCGTTTTTTGATAGCTGTCAGCGCATGGGGGCAAGCGCTTGAGGCTGATTTGGCTTGATTTTTGGCTCATGCCTGATTGACGAACAGGAGGCGGGTCTCGGCCCGCTAGCCGACCTACTTTCTGCCGCCGGTGTGCCGGACCACCAGAAAGAGTAGGCAAAGAGCCGGCCCCTACTGCCCAGGTCCCCTTCGCTGCGCTACGGGGCAACCTGCGCCGTCAACCTCTTGTGGCTGTGCGGCAAAACTCGCTGCGTGCTTGCAGCACTCCGCTCAAACAGGTTGCGCAAGTCAGAGCACGATGCGGCTGCACTCTGCGGTGCAGCCGCGCGCCACAAGAGGCCGCCGTCGCAGGCGTGGGCACAAGGGGCGATACCGGATGCGGATACGGGATAGCTTCTTTATCAAAATGATAGCTATTACCGCAATCTGTGATTGGGTTAGAAGCCAATTTCGTCATAACTCTTGCAGGCCGCCCGCTCCCACCCGTGTGTCTGCGCCTGCGGCACGCGGTTCGGGCTGCGGGCATTGGCACCGCAGAGTGCCAATGCTTCGTCTTCAAATTTGCGGCAACCTGTCTGAGCGGAGCGCTTTAGCGCGCAGTGAGTTTTGCCGCACCGCAGCCTGAATGGCGTGACGCAGGTTTGCCCGTAGCGAAGCGCAGGGACGCGGACAGTCGGGGCGCATTCTTTGGGTTACGTTTCTTGTGCGAGCAAGAAAGGTAACTCGCCTGCCGGGGCGAGACCCGGCCTCTGTCGCCGGCGACAAAACAAGAGTCAGTTTTGATAGCTGCAGCCGCAAATCACGCAAGCACTACAGCCCTAAAACGCTTTCAATTCTCAGCCCCCAACACCACTCTCGCCCTCAACGCCGTCCGCCCCGGCGACGACTCAATCCCCAGCGATCCACCGATCCGCGCAATCCGCACCGCCATGGAGCGCATGCCTACGCCCAGGCCCGATGCGTCCACGGCCTGCACATCGAAGCCCACGCCGTCATCCTCGATCTCCAGCAGCAGCTCATCGGGTCTGGGCTGGGCCAGAGACAGGCGCACATGGCGGGCCTGGCTGTGCTTGATGACATTGGTCAGCGCCTCTTCGATCAGCCGGGTCAGCGCCAGATATTGCAGCGCATTGGGCGGCAGGCTCCAGCTGTGCGGAAACTGCCAGTCGCAGCGTATGCCCAGGGCCTCGAAAAGGTCGTTGAAACGGCGGCGCAAGGGGGCCAGCCATTCCTGCGGCGTGGCGGACACGCGCACCTGGGCCGAGGAGTTGCTGTCTATGCTCTGGCGCAGGTCGTTGCGTATGAGCTTGAGCATGGACAGCACCTGGGGCCGGGTCAGAGAGCCGCTGCCCTGCTCGACGGAGGCAATCATGTGGACCAGCTCGCTGCCCAGGCCGTCGTGCAGATCGTGGGTCAGGCGCAGGCGCTCCTGCAGGCGCGCGTTGGAAAGCTTCTGGGCCTCCAGCTCGGCCCGCAATTGCTCGGATTTCTTCTGCTCGCTGATGTCGAAGGTGAAGCCGATCAGCGCCGTGGGCTGGCCCTGTGCGTCGCACAGCACATGTACGACCTCCTTGACCCAGACAAAGCGGTTGTCGCTGGTCAGCGCCCGGTACTCGGCCTCGTGGTCGACGCCGGCCAGGCAGAGCTCCACGCAGCGCGAGACGGTTTGTTCGCGCTCGTCGGGGTGGATGCGTTCGGCCCAGTCGTTCACGGTCTCCCAGCTCTCGGGGCTCCAGCCCAGCAGATCCGCGATCTGGGGGCCGATATAGGCGTATTTTTTTGTCGCCCAGTCGATCTTGAAGGGAATCGCCAGGGTGGACTCGAGCAGCGTCTGGTAGAGGCCGTTGTCCGTGTCGGGCTCAAGGGTGCGCAGGCGGGGGCGGGCTTCAAGCATGGGGCGTTCCTGTCGGGTCAAGCAGTGGGTGGACCGAGGGCAGATCATTCCAGAACCAGTAGAAATAGCTGTCTTCGGTCTGCAGCAGGGTCTGGGTTCGGATGCTGGTTTGCACCAGGCCCTGCCAGCAGGCCAGGGCCGCATTGCGGTTGCCGTGCAGGTCCAGGCAGCTCTGCCCAGGCAGCCGGGGCGGCACGTACAGCGCGTGGCCGCGGGGCAGCCAGAGGTCGGCCAGGCAGATCTGCTGCCGCTGCGGCCAGTATCTGGCCACCGAAATCACCAGCGGCAGATGCGGGTCCACGGCGGCGAAGACATGCGGAAAATCGTGGTGCTCGAGGTCGGTGCAGACCTTGGGCAGCAGGCGGTAGCCGGTGCCCAGATAGGGCGATCTGTGCCCCGCAAACATGCCGTACTCGTAGTCGATCTGCGTCAGCCGCGGCTGAGGGCTGCTCACGCGAATGCCCTGGCCCGGCTCAACCAGGGTCATGCCGAATGCCGCGGCGGTTTCGCTGGTCGCCCATAGCGGCCGGTATTCGACCTGGTCGGCCAGAAATTCCAGCCGGGTCTGCTCGCCGTACCTGGGGTCGTTCTGTTCGGGGGTGGCGCTGCGGACGCGGTATTCATTGCCCAGAGCCACCGTGGGGGCGCTGATCGTTGGCTCCAGCAATTGCACGCCGCCGGGCGGTGTTTCGAAGTAGCGGGCAAAGCCGCCTATGTTGCAGAAGAACGGGGTCCGCGAAAGATCGATGGGCGTCTTCGCCCCCTCTTTGATGAACGGTATGGGATCAAAAAACTCTTGGGCCATCGTCGAACATCTCACAATGATTGAACGCAGAGATCGCGGCTGGGTGCCCCCGGTATTGCGCCAGCAAAGCACGGGCTGCTTGCGATGTCAGCCAGTTGCCGCAGTCTAAATGAAGCGGCCATGCAGGCCCCGGGCCAGTGCGGC
>JAFAIY010000547.1 GCA_019236485.1 Comamonas sp.
CATGCCGTTCTCGGACTGCAGCCACACTTCCTTGTCGCCCGTGTGGTTGGCCACCAGCGTGGGAATGCCGATGCCGAGGTTGACGTAGAAGCCGTCTTCGAGTTCTTGGGCCGCACGTGCGGCCATCTGGTCTTGGGTCCAAGGCATGACAGCTCCTTATTTCTTCTCGGTGATCGTGCGCTTCTCGATGCGCTTTTCGGGATTGGCGTTGTGCACGATGCGGTTCACATAGATGCCGGGCAGATGGATGTCGTCGGGCGCAATCTCGCCCACTTCCACCAGCTCCTCGACCTCCACGACGCAGACCTTGCCGCAGGTCGCAGCGGCCGGGTTGAAGTTGCGCGCCGTGAGGCGGAACTGCAGATTGCCGCTCTTGTCCGCGCGCCAGGCCTTGACCAGGGAGACGTCGGCGACGATGGAACGCTCCATCACATAGGTCTCGCCGTTGAATTCGCGCAGCTCCTTGCCCTCGGCCACCTGCGTGCCCACACCGGTCTTGGTGAAGAAGGCCGGAATGCCGGCACCGCCGGCGCGCATCTTCTCGGCCAGCGTGCCCTGGGGCGTGAATTCCAGCTCCAGCTCGCCGGCCAGGTACTGGCGCTCGAACTCCTTGTTCTCGCCCACGTAGCTGGCGATCATCTTTTTGATCTGGCGGGTTTCGAGCAGCTTGCCCAGGCCGAAACCATCCACGCCGGCGTTGTTCGACGCCACCGTGAGGTTCTTCACGCCGCTGTCGCGCAGCGCTTCGATCAGTGCTTCGGGAATGCCGCACAGGCCGAAACCGCCTACAGCCAGCAATTGCCCGTCAGCCACAACGCCCTTGAGCGCCGCTTCTGCAGAAGGGTAGAGCTTTTTCACACATGTCTCCTTGAGGTTGGATGCGCTACGATACTACGTACTTGAATAGGTAGTTTTTCGTAAAGAGCAGCACCATGGTGGTTGATTATCGGCTGGCATTTGAAGCCGCCCCTGTAGGCCTCGTCATCTCGCGCAACCGCACCATGATCGACTGTAACCGCCAGCTGTGCGAGATGTTCCATGCCTCGCGCGAAGTGCTGATCGGCCAGTCCTTCCAGGTGCTGTATCCGAGTGCCGACGAATACGAGCGCCTGGGCGCGCGCATCGCGCCCATTCTCAACACCAAGGGCTTTTACAGCGACAACCGCATCATGAAGCGCGCCAACGGCGAAACCTTCTGGTGCCATGTGACGGGCCGCACGCTGGACCGCGACGACCCCCATGCCTCGGGCATCTGGAGCTTTGAGGACCTGTCGGCCCACCGCCCCGTGAAGGCAGAACTCACGGGCCGCGAGCGCGAAGTCGCGGCGCGGCTGCTCGAAGGCCTGACCTCCAAGGAAATCGGCCGCGCCCTCAACATCAGCCACCGTACGGTGGAAATCTACCGTGCCCGGCTGATGCGCAAATACGGCGCCTCCACGGCGGCCGATCTCGTGCACAAGCTCGTGGCCGGCTGAGCCCTCAACCGGGCTTTCGCGCCGCGATCAAGGCCTGGTCCAGCGCGGCTGCGCGCCGCACCGCGGGCCGCTCGCTGAAGCGCGCCACATAGCGCTGAATCTCCGGCGACTCGGGCAGAAGCTTGAAGGCCTGCATCCAGCCCAGAGCGCTGCCCCAGAGCACATCGGCCACCGTGAAGCGCTCACCCAGCAGCCAGGGGCCGGGCGTCAGCTGCTGTATCAGCGCCTGCATCACGCTGGCGTAATCGCCATAGGGCGACATCGAGCGGCCGCCGCTGTCGCGCTTGAGCGCCCGGTCCACCACGGCGGGCTCGAAGCAGGAGCCGTAGAAGACCATCCAGCGCAGAAACGGCCCGCGCAGGGCATCGCCCACGGGCGGCACCAGGCCATGCTCCGGATAAAGCTCGGCCAGATACTGATAGACCGCGGCCTGCTCCGTAATCAGGGCCTCGCCATGGCGCAGCGCAGGCACTTTGCCCATGGGATTGATGGCCAGATAGGCCGGCTCGCGCTGCTGGCCGGCCTGCAGATCGAGCGCGACCAGATCGTGATCGGCACCAAGCTCCTCGACGAGGATGCGCACTCCGGCCGAGCGGCTCTGCGGTGCATGGTAGAAGGTGACGCGGCGGTCGCTGTGCATAAGGTCTCCTTGGGGCACGATGCCTGTCCGCGGTTATAGGCCATGGACAGCCGCCGCGTCTTGGAAAAAACACGCATGCTCTATACGCTGCAGCCCGAGCCGGCCCGGCGCCGGCCCTGCACGACTTCCGGCGCTTGGCAGACGAGTCCCTACAGCGCCAACAGCACAATGGCTGAGGGCCGGCCACATTTATGGCTATAGTGGACTTGGATTTTTTCAATCGAAATTGGCTTGTTTGATCAATAGCCTGAAAACATAATGAATGAAATTCAATAGCAAACAACTATTGAAAATTCATTGCGTTGCAGCTACCGCAAGGTATCCATCGCTTGTCCCTTGAACGACTTGTTGAAACGGAGAAACCATGACGACTGAATCCAAGTGCCCCTTCCACCAGGGCCCAAACAGCGAAACCGCTGCCGAGGGCAA
>JAFAIY010000581.1 GCA_019236485.1 Comamonas sp.
GCCAGCAGCGGCAGCACAAAGGCTTCGCCATATTCGGCCGTGGTGCTGATTCTGAGCTGGCCATTCAGGCGGAGGCTGCCTTGATGGGCATTGTCAAATGCGGTTTCGATATTGCCGAAGATCTGGCGGAATTCGTCATAGAACTGGCGACCGCTTTCCGTCAGCGCGATGGAGCGGGTGCTGCGTACCAGCAAGCTCAGGCCAAGATGTTCCTCCAGCGCCTTGACATGCAGGCTGGCCATGGCTTTGCTGATGTCCAGAAAGTCGGCAGCCTTGGTGAAGGAGCCCAGCTCCACTACGGCCAGAAAGGTCTGCACGCGGTGTAGTTGGGTGGCGATGGCAGTGCTTGTGGTGGCGGCCATTGTTCAGTCTTGTCAAACAAAGTTTCAAGCATAGCGGTATCGACGCAGGCCGGAGCGCTGCCTACCATGCGGTCTGCAAAGGAAAGACATGAGTTACCGCTACCGTATTGCCCTGGTGTTTGTGGCCGGGTTCTTCATCGACTGCATCAATATCTTCATGCCAGCCGTGGCCTTGCCCCGGCTGGCTGCCGAATTCCAGATCGGCAGCCAGAGCAGTGCTTGGGTGGCCAATGCCTATGTGCTGGGGCTGACGCTGGCCATTCCCATCAGCACCTGGCTGGCCAGCCGTTGGGGCGCACGCCAGTTGCTCACTACATCGATGCTGGTGTTTGCACTGGCCGTCTGGGCCTGTGGCCAGGCGGGCAGCTTTGGCGCCGTCACGGCATGGCGTTTCGTGCAGGGCATGGCGGGTGGGCTGCTGATTCCCGTGGGTCAGGCCATGGCTTTTTCCCTGTTTCAAGGTCCGCAAAGAGCGCATATCTCCACCCTGGTGATGAGCGTGGCTCTGATCGCGCCTGCGCTATCGCCCGCGCTGGGCGGCTGGATTGTGGACATCAGCGGCTGGCGCTGGGTGTTCTACGCCAATGTTCCGCTGGCTGTGCTGGCGGCGGCACTGGCATGGTGCTGGGTACGTGACGATGGCCGAGAAACCGGCGCGGCCCTGCCCAGGCCCGATATCCCCGGCCTGCTGCTGGTCACCGTCGTGCTGGCCAGTCTGCTCATGGGCATGTCGCTTTATGGCGCGGGCCTGGGTCTGGGCTGGACTTCGGCTTGTCTGCTGGTGGGCCTGGCTGCTTCCGGGCTCTATGTGAGGCACTGGCGTCGCACGGCCCACCCGGTGGTGGCGCTGCAGTTGCTGCAGGTGCCCAGACTGCGGGTGTCCATCTGGATGTACTACGCCGTGCCCGGTGTATTTACCGGAGTGAACCTGCTGAGCCTGTTCTTTCTGCAGGACTTGCTGCAGATGAGTGCCCGGCAGTTGGGCATGTTCATGCTGCTATATGCGGCGGGCGCGCTGGTGTCCATGCTGGCGTGCGGCCGCATCTACCACCGCGTGGGTGCAAGGCCGCTTTTTGGCCTGAGTCTGATGCTGCACAGCCTGGGTATTGCCTGTCTGGCGATGGTGGACAGCGCTGAAGACCTGGGCTCGCTGGTGCTGGCCTATACCTTGATGGGGCTGGGTGGTGGTCTCGCCGCCAATGCGGCGCAGACCACGGCGCTGCTGGATTTTCAGGGGCCGCAAATGGCCCAGGCCAGCGTGATCTGGAATATCAGCCGCCAAATGAGCTTCAGCGTGGGTGCGGCCCTGTTTTTGATGGTCTTCCAGCTGCTGCAACCCCATACCGGTGCGCTTGGCGCCTACCACAGCAGCTTTGCAGTGGCAGCGCTGGCAGGGCTGCTGCCTCTGACCTGCTTACATACTTTGAAAGAAAGAAGACCTGTATGACCCAAGATGCCGTTCTAGCCGCCCAGCGCAGTGTTCATGAGGTGCATGTGCTGATTCAGGCAATTTTTACCGAGGGCGGTGATGCCGCCCGCGCCGCAATCGCCGCGCTGGAGCCGGTGTTTGCCGAGGACTTCAGCATGGTCTCCACCGGCGGGCAGATCGTGAAGCGAAGCCAGGTTTTCGAGATGTTCGGCCGCGCCGCGGGTGGCAGACCCGGTCTTTCCATTGAGCTGGGCGAGATGCAGCTCCTGTGCAGCACGGGTAGCCACGCGCTGCTGCGCTATCGCGAAACCCATCATCTGGAGGGTGAGGCCTCGTCGCGCTCTTCCTCAAGGTACTCCACGGCCCTGCTGGAAGACAGGCCCGAGGGGGTGCTGTGGCGCAGCCTGCATGAGACGGCAATCGGCTAAAGCTGCTTATTCCTCGTCAAATTCCGCCCGGTACTGATCGGGATCGATGCCCTCGGCTCTCAGCGGCTCCACCAATCTAAAGCGCGTGATCTTGGCCGAGGCCGTGATATAGCCCTTGATCACCAGGTCGCGCGTGACCGGGCTTTTTGCTTCCTTAGCCAGCCGCTCGATGACTCTGGTGGTCTTGCGCCGCGCCAGCATGCGGAACAGGGCGGGCACATGGGTGAGCAGGCGCTTGAGCAGCTCCTCGGCCTCGGGCAGCCACTGGCCTTGCTTGGGCAGCTCGGGCACAAAGCCCCATTCGTCCTCGGTCAGCGCGCGCCAGAGCACGATGGAGTGGCCGTCGGCATCGCTCACGCAGGCCATGGCTTCCAGTGCCGACGTCTGCATGGGCGCATAGCGCGACAGGGCGCCGGCCGCCAGCAGTCTGGCATAGGCCTGCTCCACATCGGCAACCTGCAGGCGCAGGCTGACCCTGGCTTCCACGCTCTGCACCTGGGCCAGGCGCAGCGTGGCGCTGCCGGTGTCCATATCAACAAAGCCTTCGCCGCGCTGCGCTTCGCCAAAACCCATCACATCGCGCCAGAGGCTGGCGCTTTGTTCAAGATCGGTGACGGGCAGGACAAGATGGCTGATTCCAAAAAACATGGCAGGGGGCTGGCAGATAAAAATGCGGGCTATGGTAGCAGCGCCCATCCGGCGCGCAGCCAAGTCTGGCCAAGCGCAGGCTGCTATCGCTGTAGTAGCGCTCAAGGCTGGAAGCCGAATTCGCTCGCTGGCTCGGGCTTGAGGCCGGAGATGTTGTTTCTATAGTGGGCTGCGCTGTATGAGCGCGGGCTGGAGCCTGATGTGACGCACTTCGGCTCTCTCAAGCTGCTTGCTGAAACGCCTGCATGCCCTGCATGCAGTATTGAAGGAAGCGGTTGGCGGCAGGGGAGAGCTGGCGGCCCGTGCGCGTGATGAGCTGCATCTCGGCATGCTGGAATGCGGGGTTATTCACGGGTATGGCCAGCACCTGGCCCTGGGCCAGCTCGGCGGTGATCGCGCATCGGGGCAGCAGGGTCACGCCCTGGCCCGTGGTCACAAAGCTGATGAGCACGCTGATCAGATTGCTGGTCAGCACCGGCGAGAGGCGGATCTTGTCGCTCTGCTCGCCGTATTCCACCAGCTGGCGTATGCCGTACACGCCTTGCAGCAGTGCGACAGGCCACTGGCTGAGCTCCTGCAGCGAAGTCTGGGCGGCGCCGGCCAGCGCATGGCCGGGCTGGACGATGGCATGCATGGGCTGGCGCGCCGAGCCGCGCGAGCTGATATGGCTGTCGGCCGGAGCGTAGTAGACCAGGCCGAGCTCGGCCTCGTCCTCGCGCACGCGGCGCATGATCTCGTTGGTGCCGTGGATCTCCAGCGCGATGGACACGCCGGGATATTGCTGGCGGAACTGGCGTATCGGCCCGTCGACCAGCTCCTGCGCAAAGCCTTCGCCGCTGACCACGCTCACGCTGCCGCTGTGCAGGCCGCGCAGCGCGTCCATCTTGGCCAGCATGTCGTGGCGGTGGGCCAGGTTCTGGCGGTGGTAGTCGAGTATCAGCTGGCCGGCCTGGGTGGGCACGACGCCGCTGCGGTGGCGCTCCAGCAGGGCCACGCCCAGCGATTCCTCGAGCAGGCTGATCTGCCGGCTCACGGCCGAGGGCACGATGCCCAGCTTTTCGGCCGCCGAGCGGACCGAGCCGCAGACTACGGCCTCATACAGGTATTGCGCGCGGGAGTCTTGAAAGGCAGGCATGGCTGGGACGGGCTTGAGCTTCTATGCCCGTAGTGTGCAGTTTTTTAGAACAGAAAACACAAAGTCATGAAATATACGCATTGATATATTCGTCGCCAGTATCGGGCAGATGGCAGTCCAGCTCTGCCTTTGGCTGAAAGCAAGTGCTTCCTGTATATATATACAGTTGTTGAGAGGGATGTCGATGAGTAAAGAGATGCGGTCCGGAAAGAGCGGGCTGGAGATGGGCAGCGTGCTGCAGATTTTTGCGTTGGCGCTGGTGATTGCGGCCCTGTCCGAATGGCTGGGGCCTTTGCCGATCGCGCTGGGCGTGGGCAAGGTGGTGCTGCTGCCCATGATCTGGGCGCTGCTGATAGGCCTGGTGCTAGGCCTTTGCGCCAAGCGCCTGCCCGCGCCGCTGAAGCTGAGCCTGCAGAGCCAGCATCTGGCCGCGGCGATTCTGTCCTGCGCGCTGTTCCTGTTCATCGCCAAGCTGGGCCTGCTGGTGGGCGGCTCCCTGCCCAAGCTGGCCGAGGTGGGCGCGGGCCTGGTGCTGCAGGAGCTCGGCAATCTGGTGGGCTGCATTCTGCTGGGCATGCCGCTGGCGCTGCTGCTGGGCATCAAGCGCGAGGCCGTGGGCGCGACCTTCTCCATAGGCCGCGAGCCTGGCCTGGCCATCATCGGCGAGCGCTTCGGCATGGACTCGCCCGAGGGTCGCGGCGTGCTGGCCGAGTACATCACCGGCACCCTGATTGGCGCGATCTTCATTTCGCTGCTTGCGGGCTTTGTCTCCAGCCTCAATATCTTCCACCCCCTGGCCCTGGGCATGGGCGCGGGCGTGGGCTCGGGCAGCATGACGGCTGCCGCCGTGGGCGCGATCGCGGCCCAGCATCCGGACATGGCCGACCAGATCGCGACCTTTGCGGCGGCCGCCAATCTGATCGCCACCACCGTGGGCACCTATCTGACGCTGTTCATCTCTCTGCCGCTGGCCGTCCATGCCTACCGCCTGCTGGAGCCGCTGCTGGGTCGCAAGCGCCAGGCCGTGGTGGTGGAGCAAACCGTGGCCGAGGAAGAGGCCGAGGAGGTCGCGCATGCACCCGCGCTGAGTCTGGCGATGCGTTTGCTGTGCTGGGTCTGGGTCGGCGTGATGGTGCTGATAGGCAACCGCATAGGCCATGGCGTGCCCGTGCTGGACGCTATGCCCGGCGTGCTGATCATGATCGTGGCCGTGCTCATCGGCGACCTGATCTATATCGGCACACGCCGCATCCTGCCCGCCGTGTGCTGGATTTCCTTCATCGCCATGGCCATGACCTTCCCGCATACGCCGTATGCGGCCGAGGTGGCGGCGCTGACCGGCAAGGTGAGCTTCCTGGCCATGATCACGCCCATGCTGACCTTTGCGGGCCTGTCTCTGGCCAAGGACATCCCGGCCTTCCGCCGCCTGGGTTGGCGCATCGTCGTGGTGTCGCTGATGGCCAATGCCGGCGTGTTCCTGGCCGCCACGGTGATCGCCCAGTTCTTTGTGCACACGCTGTGATGGGGAGAGCCAAGCAATGACTAAGACGGAAACTTCCCGAATCTGGCCCGCCCTGGACGAGCTGCAGGCCTGGCGCCATGATTTTCACCGCCATCCCGAAACCGCTTTTCAGGAACATCGCACCAGCGCGCGCGTGGCCGAGCTGCTGCAGAGCTGGGGCCTGGAGGTGCACACCGGCCTGGCCGGCACCGGCGTGGTGGCCGTGCTCAAGGGCAGCCTGGGCGATGGCCCCAGCATAGGTCTGCGCGCCGATATGGATGCGCTGCATGTGCACGAGCTCAACAGCTGCGACCATGCCTCGCAGCATGCGGGCCGCATGCATGCCTGCGGCCATGACGGCCACACCAGCATGCTGCTGGGAGCGGCCAAGGTGCTGGCGGCCGCCCCCGAGTTTGCGGGCATAGTGCATTTCATCTTCCAGCCCGCCGAGGAAAACGAGGGCGGAGCGCGCGCCATGATCGAGGACGGGCTGTTTCAGCGCTTTCCCATGCAGGCCGTCTACAGCATGCACAACTGGCCCGGCCTGCCCGTGGGCACGGCGGCCGTGCATGCGGGCGCCGTGATGGCGGCCTTCGACATCTTCGATCTGACGCTGAGCGGCAAGGGCTGCCATGCGGCCATGCCGCATCTGGGCAAGGACGCGCTGCTGGCCGCCTGCCAGCTGGTGACCCAGCTGCCCGCGCTGATAGCGCGCGAGCAGGAGGTGCACAAGCCCGCGGTGCTGAGCGTGACCAGCTTCAACGCCGGCGACACCTATAACGTGATGCCCGAGAAGATCAAGCTGCGCGGCACGGTGCGCTGTTTCGACATGGAGCAGCGCGCGCGCATAGAGCAGCGTTTTCGCGATGCGATTGCGGCCACCTGCGCGCTGCACGGGCTGCAGGCCGAGCTCGACTATCGCGTGAGCTACCCGGCCACCATCAACAACGCCGCCCATGCCCAGGTCTGCGCCGCCGTGCTGGCCCGCGTGCTGGGCGAGGAGCAGGTGCGCCGCGACATGGTGCCCAGCATGGCCTCCGAGGACTTCGCCTTCATGGCCCAGGCCTGCCCGGGCGTGTATATCTGGCTGGGCAATGGCGAGAACAGCGCCTCGCTGCACAGCCCCAAGTACGACTTCAACGACAATGCTTTGCCCCTGGGCATGCGCTACTGGGTGGAGCTGGTCACGGCTCTGCTGCGCGACGGCCAGTTGCCGGCCTGAGCGATGTGCATACAGAAGAAGCCGGGTTTCAGCCCGGCTTTTTTTATGCGCGACAGGGTAGTTGCAACGTGTAAATCAAGCGCCCGAATGTCGGAAGGCTGACACCCCGTGATGCGATTTGAGCGGCCGGCTCTATGATGTGTTCAGCGCTCCAGAGCTT
>JAFAIY010000624.1 GCA_019236485.1 Comamonas sp.
GGGACGCTTGTCGGTACGCTGCTCCACCGAACGGTTGAGCTGGGACAGCGCGATCACCGGGCACTGCAGCTCCTTGGCCAGCATCTTCAAGCCCCGGGAGATCTCGCCCAGCTCGGTGGCGCGGTTGTCGGAACTGGCCGCAGAGCCAGAGCCGCTCATCAGCTGCAGATAGTCGACCACGATGAGGCCGAGCTTGCCGCACTGGCGCGCCAGGCGCCGCGCATTGGCGCGCAGCTCCGTGGGAGACAGGCCCGGCGTCTCGTCGATATGCAGCGACACCGTGCGCAGCCGCTCTATGGCCTCGGTCAGCCGCGGCCACTCGTCGTCGCTGAGCTTGCCGGTACGCAGATTGCCCTGGTTCACGCGGCCGATGGAGCCCACGATACGCACGGCCAGCTGGGCCGCCCCCATTTCCATGGAGAAGATGGCGACCGGCAGGCCTTCGTTGAGCGCCACATGCTCGGCGATGTTCACCGCAAACGAGGTCTTGCCCATGGAAGGACGCGCAGCCAGCACCACCATGTCGCCGGCCTGCAGGCCGCTGGTCATGCGGTCCAGATCGACGAAGCCCGTAGGCACGCCGGTCACGTCCATGGGGTTGTCGGCCATTTCCTGGACCCGGTCCAGCAGATCCACCACCAGCGTATCCAGCGACTGGAAGCCCTGCTTGTTGCGCGCCCCCTCCTCGCCGATGGCCATGATCTTCTGCTCGGCCTCGTCGAGGATGCGCTCCACCGTCTTGCCCTGCTGGTTGAAGGCATTGGTCGCAATCTCGTCGCTGGCCGTCACCAGCTTGCGCAGGATGGCGCGCTCGCGCACGATTTCCGCATAGCGGCGGATATTGCTGGCACTGGGCACGTACTGAGCCAGCTGGTTCAGATACATCAGGCCGCCGATTTCCTCGGCCTTGCCTATGCCCTGCAGATGCTCGTAGACCGTGATCACGTCGGCGGGCTTGCTGGCATTGATCAGCTTGCCTATGGCCTCGTAGATCAGCTTGTGCTCGTGGCGGTAGAAGTCCCCGTCGGTGAGAAGATCGCCGACGCGGTCCCAGGCATTGTTGTCGAGCAGCAGGCCGCCGAGCACCGAGGACTCCGACTCCATAGAATGCGGCGGCACGCGCAGCTGCGCTACCTGCTGATCCGCAGGCGGCACCGGCGCGAAGGCATCATCTTCTAGATCGAGCGGGGGCATTACAGACGACATGAGACTCCTTGGGGCAAGTTCTCCATCGTAGCCGGAGGCGGCAACGACGTCACCCTTGGGGGAACTAGAAAAACACCGGCGACGGCGGCATCGCCAGAAAACAAAAAACCGCCCGAAGGCGGCTTCTTGCCAATTCAGAACAAGTCTGGATTAGGAGTGGTCGCCGTACACGGAGACGGAGACTTCTGCAGACACGTCAGTGTGCAGAGCCACCAGCACGGTAGCGTCGCCAACCATCTTCAGAGGACCGTTGGGCATGCGAACCTGTGCCTTGTGCACTTCGAAGCCTGCCTTTTGCAGCTCTTCGGCGATGTCGGCGTTGGTGATGGAACCAAACAGACGACCGTCAACGCCGGCCTTCTGAGTGATCTTCACGCTGGCGCCGTTGAGCTTTTCGCTCAGGGCTTGAGCGGCGGCCAGCTTCTCGGCAGCAGCCTTTTCCAGTTCGGCGCGCTTGGCTTCGAACTCGGCCTTGGCAACAGCCGTGGCGCGACGGGCAGCGCCCGTGGGGATCAGGAAGTTGCGGGCGTAGCCGTCCTTGACCTTGACGATATCGCCCAGGTTACCCAGGTTCACAACCTTGTCGAGCAGAATAACTTGCATGTTCGTGCTCCTTAGATCTTGTGCTGGTCAGAGTAGGGAACCAGAGCCAGGAAGCGAGCGCGCTTGATGGCAGTGTTCAGCTGACGCTGGTAGATGGCGCGCGTGCCGGTCAGGCGTGCGGGCACAATCTTGCCGTTTTCAGCGATGAAGTCACGCAGGGTGTCGACATCCTTGTAGTCGATTTCTTCGACGCCGGCGACGGTGAAGCGGCAGAAGCGCTTGCGCTTGAACAGCAGCGACTGGGTGTTGCGCTTAGGACGCTTGTCCTTGTTGAATTTCTTGAACGTGGCCATTTCTGGACCTCTTGAAAATTAGTTTTGTTGAATGTCCTGAATGTGCAAAACCAGCATCTTGCTGTTGCGCGGCGTGGCCAGAAAACCTTGAAAGGTCCATTGGCTGCCGGGGGCCTGGCGGGCCAGCTTTTCAGCCAGCGGGCCAAAGGCAACAGCTTTGACAGATGCAGTGACGTTGCGCAGATTGCCTGCTTCCCGATGCTGAGAACTGTGTTCAATCCTCACATCCAGGGCGGGCAGTCCGGCGGGCGTGTAGCGCAGAGCAGCTTGCTCGGCCAGTGTTCCCGTCAATACAACGCGGTTTTCCACTCCTTCAGAGTCTGGATGCTTTAAGCGTGCTCAGCCTGGTTGGCCTTGCGGGCTTCTTCGCGCTCAACGGTCTTCATCATGGCGGAAGCGGCGGTATCAGCCTTCTTCTTCTGCACGGTCAGGTGACGCAGCACAGCATCGTTGAACTTGAAGGCGTGTTCCAGTTCAGCCATCACAGCCTGGTCGGCTTCGATGTTCAGGCACAGGTAGTGGGCCTTGGCGAGCTTGTTGATCATGTAGGCCAGCTGACGGCGGCCCCAGTCTTCTTCGCGATGCACCTTGCCGCCACCAGCGGCAATCATGCCCTTGTAGCGCTCCAGCATGGCGGGAACTTGCTCGCTTTGATCCGGATGGATCAACAAAACGATTTCGTAATGACGCATATCGACTCCTTTTGGGAAAACGCCGCCCACTGCGTCTTGAAGTGGTGCGGCAAGGCAAAACGTTAGATTCTAGCCGAGTGCTCGACTGTCTGTACACTTGGGCCCGCATAAACCTGCACCGATCCCGGGTCAATGCGAGGCCGGGCCGCTTCTCATCGGCGGCTCCCGCCCACGTATTCCAGACCCGGGAAGACTGCAAATCCGAGCGGAAATTGCGCTTTTTGCAGTCCCGCGCTCTCACAAGGCTTGAAATAGACTCGGGTGAGCGCATCTAGTTCCTAGATTGTCCTAAGTTTTGCGAAACCTTCACCACCTATGACCGAGAACAACAATCCCACCCCATTCAATGACGCCAGCCCTGAGGAAGTGGAGGCTGCCATGGCCGCCAACGCGTCGGACGAACTGGAGCGTCTGAAGGCTGAGCTCGAGGAACTCAAGACCAAGAGCAGCGACCTGGCCGATCAATACCTGCGTGCCAAGGCCGAAGCCGAAAACATGCGCCGCCGCGCCGAAGAGGATGTGGCCAAGGCCCGCAAGTTCGGCATCGAGAGCTTTGCCGAAAGCCTGCTGCCCGTGATCGACAGCCTGGACGCCGCCCTGTCCATCCAGAACGCCACGCCCGAGCAACTGCGCGAAGGCTCGGACGCCACGCTGCGCCAGCTGACCTCGGCACTGGAGCGCAACAAGGTGCTGGCCATCAACCCGCCCGCAGGCGAGAAGTTCGACCCCCACCACCACCAGGCCATCTCCATGGTCCCCGCAGACCAGCCCGCCAATACGGTGGTCAACGTGCTGCAAAAAGGTTATGTGATCGCCGACCGCATTCTGCGCCCGGCCCTGGTCACCGTGGCCCAGGGCTGAGCCGCAGGCTGCCAAACACGTCAGACGGGCGAAAATTGCGAGCGATGACTCTTGAAGAGCAGGCCGACGCCCACAACTGACAAATCAAGCGAACATTCAACAAGTTACGGAGAGAAAAATGGGAAAAATCATCGGTATTGACCTGGGCACCACCAATAGCTGCGTCGCCATCATGGAAGGGAACAACACCCGCGTGATCGAGAACAGCGAAGGGGCCCGCACCACCCCCTCCATCGTCGCCTATCAGGAAGACGGCGAGATTCTGGTCGGTGCTTCCGCCAAGCGCCAGGCCGTTACCAACCCCAAGAACACCATCTACGCCGCCAAGCGTTTGATCGGCCGCAAGTTCGACGAAGCCGAGGTGCAGAAAGACATCGGCCTGATGCCTTTCCAGATCATGAAGGCCGACAACGGCGACGCCTGGGTCCAGGTGCGCGACCAGAAGCTGGCTCCTCCCCAGATCAGCGCCGAAGTGCTGCGCAAGATGAAGAAGACCGCCGAGGACTTCCTGGGCGAGGCCGTGACCGAGGCCGTGATCACCGTGCCCGCCTACTTCAACGATGCCCAGCGCCAGGCCACCAAGGATGCGGGCCGCATCGCGGGCCTGGAAGTCAAGCGCATCATCAACGAACCCACGGCTGCGGCCCTGGCCTTCGGCCTGGACAAGGTCGGCAAGGGCGACCGCAAGGTGGCCGTGTATGACCTGGGCGGCGGCACTTTCGACGTCTCCATCATCGAAATCGCCGACGTGGACGGCGAAAAGCAGTTCGAAGTGCTGTCGACCAACGGCGACACCTTCCTGGGCGGCGAAGACTTCGACCAGCGCATCATCAACTACATCATCGACGAGTTCAAGAAGGAACAGGGCGTCGACCTGTCCAAGGACGTACTGGCCCTGCAGCGCCTGAAGGAAGCCGCCGAAAAGGCCAAGATCGAGCTGTCGAACTCGGCCCAGACCGACATCAACCTGCCCTATATCACGGCCGATGCCACCGGTCCCAAGCACCTGAACATCAAGCTGACCCGCGCCAAGCTGGAGTCGCTGGTGGAAGACCTGATCGAGCGCACCATCGCTCCCTGCCGCACGGCCATCAAGGACGCCGGCATCTCCGTGTCCGACATCAACGACGTGATCCTGGTCGGCGGCATGAGCCGCATGCCCAAGGTGCAGGAGAAGGTCAAGGAATTCTTCGGCAAGGATCCCCGCAAGGACGTGAACCCCGACGAGGCCGTGGCCGTGGGCGCTGCCGTGCAAGGCCAGGTGCTGGGCGGTGAGCGCTCGGACGTGCTGCTGCTGGACGTGACTCCGCTGTCCCTGGGCATCGAGACCCTGGGCGGCGTGATGACCAAGATGATCAGCAAGAACACGACCATCCCCACCAAGTTCGCGCAGACCTTCTCGACGGCCGAGGACAACCAGCCCGCCGTGACCATCAAGGTGTTCCAGGGTGAACGCGAGATCGCCAGCGCCAACAAGCTGCTGGGCGAGTTCAACCTGGAAGGCATTCCGCCCGCCGGCCGCGGCGTGCCCCAGATCGAGGTGAGCTTCGACATCGACGCCAACGGCATTCTGCACGTGGGCGCCAAGGACAAGGCCTCGGGCAAGGAAAACAAGATCACCATCAAGGCCAACTCCGGTCTGTCCGAGGACGAGATCCAGAAGATGGTCAAGGACGCCGAGCTGAACGCGGCCGACGACAAGAAGAAGCTGGAGCTGGTCCAGGCCCGCAACCAGGGCGAAGCCGCTGTCCACAGCGTCAAGAAGAGCCTGGGCGAGCATGGCGACAAGCTCGATGCCGGCGAGAAGTCGGCCATCGAGGCCGCCGTGAAGGAGCTGGAAGAAGCCCTCAAGGGTGAAGACAAGGACGCCATCGACGCCAAGACCACGGCGCTGATGACCGTCAGCCAGAAGCTCGGCGAGAAGATGTACGCAGACGCTCAGGCCGCCACCGGCGGTGCCGAGGCCGCTGCCGCCGCAGGTGCATCGACCGCAAGCGCTGCCGCTGGCGACGACAACGTGGTTGATGCAGAAGTCAAGGAAGTCAAGAAGGACTAAGCGCGGGCAGGTCCTGGCCTCAAACCATTGACCGCCTGCCGCCGCGCCGGGCCCCGATAGGGCTGGCGCGGCGTTCCTGTTCTCTCCGACCGGAAATCCAGATGTCCAAACGTGACTACTATGAAGTTCTGGG
Organism: Comamonas sp.; assembly: GCA_019236485.1. Classification (GTDB taxonomy): domain Bacteria; phylum Pseudomonadota; class Gammaproteobacteria; order Burkholderiales; family Burkholderiaceae_C; genus Comamonas. Next base: position 5,845 of record JAFAIY010000624.1, read on the forward strand.
CGTTGCCAAAAGCGCCTCGGACGACGAAATCAAGAAGGCTTATCGCAAGCTTGCGATGAAGCACCACCCCGACCGCAACCAGGGCGACAAGGCCAAGGCGGCCGAGGAACAGTTCAAGGAGGTCAAAGAGGCCTACGAGATGCTGTCCGACACCCAGAAGCGCGCTGCCTATGACCAGTACGGCCATGCGGGCGTGGACCCCAACCGCGGCATGGGCGGCGGCGAAGGCTTTGGCGGTTTTGCCGAGGCCTTTGGCGACATCTTCGGCGATATGTTCAACGGCGGTGGCCGCGGCCGTGGCGGCCGCCAGGTCTATCGCGGCAACGACCTCAGCTACTCCATGGAAATCACCCTGGAGGAGGCGGCCAAGGGCAAGGATGCGCAGATCCGCATTCCCAGCTGGGACAGCTGCGACACCTGTCACGGCAGCGGCGCCAAGCCCGGCACCAGCCCCAAGACCTGCACCACCTGCAATGGCATGGGCAGCGTGCAGATGCGCCAGGGCTTCTTCAGCGTGCAGCAGACCTGCCCGCACTGCCGCGGCACGGGCAAGATCATTCCCGAACCCTGCACCAGCTGCGGCGGCCAGGGCAAGATCAAGCGCCAGAAGACGCTGGAGGTCAAGGTGCCGGCCGGCATCGACGACGGCATGCGGATTCGCTCCGCAGGCAACGGCGAGCCCGGCACCAACGGCGGACCGGCCGGCGATCTCTATATCGAGATCCGCGTCAAGGACCACGACATCTTCGAGCGCGACGGCGACGATCTGCACTGCAACGTGCCCGTGAGCTTCATCACCGCAGCCCTGGGCGGCGAGATCGAAGTGCCGACCCTGGCGGGCAAGGCCGCGATCGACATTCCCGAAGGCACGCAGGCCGGCAAGCAGTTCCGTCTGCGCGGCAAGGGCATCAAGGGCATACGCTCGAGCTACCCCGGCGACCTGTACTGCCACATCGTGGTCGAGACTCCGGTCAAGCTCACCGAGTACCAGCGCAAGCTGCTCAAGGACCTGGACGAATCGCTGAAGAAAGGCGGCTCCAAGCATTCCCCCAGCGGCGAAAGCTGGACGGATCGCCTCAAGAGCCTCTTCAGCTAAGCGCTAGCCGCTCACAAAAAAAGCCCATCCGGCATGGCCGATGGGCTTTTTTCATGCCGGGGCCGGATTCACTGCTTGACCGGCTTCCAGGCCTGAGCCTCACGCTGTATGCGCAGCTTTTCCGCGGAGCCCAGGTCCTGCTCCGCCGTGCGCACGCGGCTTTGCAGCGATGCATCCTTGGTCTTCGCGATCAGCAGCCAGTAATAGGCCTTGGCCATGCTTTTCTCCACGCCCTGGCCGCTTGCATACATGGCCGCCAGATTGGACTGCGCCAGGGTATCGCCCTGCTTTGCCGCACGTTCGAACCAGCGCGCCGCGGTGGCCGGGTTCTGACCGACCCCCTGGCCGTTGGCATACAGAAAGCCCAGCGTGGACTGGGCCGAGGCATTGCCCTGGTTTGCCGACTTTTCCAGCCAGCCCGCCGCACGCGGCATGTCCTGCGGCACCACCGCGCCTTCCGCATACATCATGCCCGCGTTGTACTGGGCATCGGCATGGCCTTTCTCGCCGGCCTGCTCGAACCACTGCAAGGCGCTGCGGCTGTCTTCCTTGACGCCGCGGCCGCTGGCCAGCATCACGCCCAGGCTGTACTGGCCTGCGGCCTCGCCGCTTTGCGCCGAGCGCTGGAACCACTGCACGGCCTGGGCATCGTCCTTGGCCACGCCGCGCCCTTCGGCATACATCAGGCCCAGATTGTTCTGGGCAATCCCGTCGCCCTGATCCGAGGCCTTGCGATACCACTGCACGGCCTGGCGCTCGTCCTGGGACACGCCGCGGCCATTTGCATAGAGCACGCCCAGATCGGACTGCGCCGGGGCATAGCCCTGATCGGCGGACTTGCGGAACCACTGCACGGCCTGCGCCAGATCCTGATTCACGCCGCGGCCGAA
>JAFAIY010000077.1 GCA_019236485.1 Comamonas sp.
ACGTGCTGCATGTGGAATCGGAAGTCGTGGAAATCATTCCCTCCCAGTCCAAGCCCAACCGCGCCATGGTGCGCATGCTGTGCCAGACCAAAAACCAGCACGGCGAGGTGCTGCAGCGCTTCAGACCCAAGATGGTCTGCTTTAAAAAGCCCGGGGCTTGAGAGCTCGGGCATGGCGCCCAGATCCTTGCGCCAGCGCAAGACCACGGCCCTGCATAAGCGCAAGCTGCGGCCATGGTCAAGAAATTTCCACAGCACCCCGCCCATCCCGAGCGCAATTGCTGGGGCTGCGACCGGTATTGCGCTGCCAACGCCATGGCTTGCGGCAATGGCTCGGACCGCACACAGCATCCGGCCGAAATTTTTGGCGCGGACTGGATGGATTGGGGCTTGCCGGCTGCGGACTCACCCTCGCCCGCGGCCAGCATCCCGGGAAACGCCGAAAGCTCCGGGCGCTGAATCACAGCCTCAGCTGTCCGGGCCCTGTTGCGCCAGTTCCCGGCCCTGCTGCATCAGCGCCTCGACCAGCCATTGCACGGCCAGATCCGCAGGGCGATGCAGCGGCAGCAGCGCATGCACCTGAAACGGCACGGAAAATGCCAGCGGTCGCACCACCAGCTGCGGCCCCGCACAGGCCCGCACCGTGAGCGGGTTGACAATGGCCACGCCCAGACCGTGCTGCACCATGGCGCAGACGGCCACGGCACTATGGGTTTCGAGCTGCAGCACGCGCTCCACCCCGGTGCGGGCAAACCAGGCATCGATCTGCTGGCGATAGGGGTCGTCGCGCGCCAGGCTGATGAACGGCAGTCCTCTGAAGTCCTCGGCCTGCAGCACGGCCTTGGCGGCCAGAGCATGGCCGGCGGGCAGCACGGCCACCTCGTCCATGGCGGGCAGCGGCAGGCTGCGCGTGCCCGGCGGCGCATCGGCGAGTTCGGACAGGCCCAGATCGAAGCGCTGGGCGGCCATCCACTCCTGCAGCAGCGGCGCCTCCTGGGTCGCCACGCTCACGGCCACGGCACCATGCGTGGCCTGCAGCCGCGCCAGCGCCCCGGGCAGCAGGGCGTGGCTGAGCGCGGGCAGGCACAGCACGCTGATATGCGCACCCTGGGCGCGCCCCAGCTCCTGGGCGCGCTCTATCACCCGCTCCAGTCCCTGCCAGCTGCGCTGCACCTCGTCCCAGAGCAGCAGCGCCCGCGCATTCGCGCGCAGACGGCCCTGCGCCCGCTCGAACAGCGCATAGCCCAGCAATTGCTCCATGCGTGCCAGCTCGCGGCTGACCGTGGGCTGGGAGCTGTAGAGCAGCTGGGCCGCGCCCGTGACGCTGCCGGCCGTCATGACGGCACGGAACACCTCGAGATGACGGTGAGTGATGCGCTGGGCCAGTGTCGATGAGGGTAGATCTGCCATGGACCAAGCATATCCAATTTGAATGAACTTCAAAAAACAAGCGATTGGACTGAATGGATGACTATGGGCATGATGCCGGGCATTCGAGTGTTCCAAAGACCGCCCCCATGTCCAACCCCTTCTCCCCCGCCCTGCTCTGGAATCTGGCCGACCAATACGGCACGCCGCTGTGGGTCTACGACGCCGCCACCATCCGCGAGCGCATCGCCCAGCTCCAGGCTTTCGACACCGTGCGCTTTGCGCAGAAGGCCTGCTCCAACATCCATATCCTCAAGCTGATGCGCGAGCAGGGTGTGAAGGTGGATGCGGTCTCGCGCGGCGAGATCCTGCGCGCTCTGGCCGCGGGCTTCACGCCGGGCTTTGGCGAGCCCGCCGATATCGTCTTCACCGCCGATGTGATGGACGAGGCCACGCTGGCCACCGTGGCCCTGCACCAGGTGCCCGTGAATGCCGGCTCCATCGACATGCTGCACCAACTGGCGGCCGCATCGCCCGGCCACCATGTGTGGCTGCGCATCAACCCCGGCTTCGGCCACGGCCATAGCAACAAGACCAATACCGGCGGCGAGCACAGCAAGCACGGCATCTGGCACAGCGAGCTAGAAGCCGCGCTGGCAGCGATCAAGGCCGGCGGCCTGGTACTGGCCGGCCTGCATATGCATATCGGCTCGGGCGTCGACTACGGCCATCTGCAGGAGGTCTGCGGCGCCATGGTCAAGCTGGTGGAGCGCACCCATGCGGCCGGCCACGATCTGCATGCGATCTCGGCCGGCGGCGGCCTGTCGATTCCCTATCGCGATGGCGACGCCACCATAGACACGACCCATTACCACGGTCTGTGGAACGCCGCGCGCCAGCAAGCCGAGGCCATCGTGGGCCACAAGCTGGGCCTGGAGCTCGAGCCCGGCCGCTTCCTCGTCGCCGAGTCCGGCGTGCTGCTGGGCACGGTGCGCGCCACCAAGAATGCGGGCAGCAACCACTTCGTGCTGGTGGACACCGGCTTCAACGAGCTGATGCGCCCCAGCATGTACGGCAGCTACCACGGCATGGAAGTGCTGCGCCGCGACGGCCTGCAGCTGCCCACGCAGGACAGCGTGGTCGCCGGCCCGCTCTGCGAATCGGGTGACGTGTTCACCCAGGGCGACGGCGGCGTGGTGCTGCCGCGCGCCCTGGCCGGCGCCGGCGTGGGCGACCTGCTGGTGATCCACGACACGGGCGCCTACGGCAGCTCCATGTCCAGCAACTACAACACGCGCCCTCTGGCGGCCGAGGTGCTGGTGGACGGCGGCCAGGCCCGGCTGATCCGCCGCCGCCAGACCGTGGACGAGCTGCTGGCCCTGGAATTGGACCTCTGATTCGATAGCTGCCAGCGCTTATCCCTGAAGGGTTTCAGGCCAACTGAAACCCGTTTTCCATCGGGCGCCGTCCATGGCGCCCAGCGTGTCTTCTACATGCCACTGCACTCTGCCTCCTCGGCCCATCGCCATACGCTGACGGGCATTGGCTTCACGGTACTGGCCTGCGCCTGCTTCTCGGTACTCGATACCGGCTCCAAATACGCGGGTGCGCTGCTGCCGCTGCTGATGGCACTATGGCTGCGCTATGTGTTGCAGTCGGCACTGACCGTGGGCTTTGGCGTGGCCAGGCACGGGCTGGACATCTTCCGCACGCAGCGCCCGGGTTTCCAGTTCCTGCGCGCCATGCTGTTCTGCCTGAGCAATGCGCTGGCCATGCTGAGTCTGCGCTATCTGCCGCTGGCGGAGTTCACCGCAATCGTGGCCCTCACCCCGCTGGCCCTCACTCTGGTCGCCGCGCTGTGGCTGCGCCAACGCGTCAGCCCGCTGCGCTGGGTGCTGGTGGCGCTGGGCTTTGCGGGAACCCTGGTCATCATCCGGCCAGGCGCCAATTTCAGCGGCTGGGCTCTGCTCTGGCCCGCGCTGCAGCTGGCCGCCAACACGGCCTACCAGGTCCTGAGCAGCCGCATGGCCGGCAAGGAACGGCCGCTGACCACGCAGATCTACACCAGCCTGCTGGCGCTGGCTGTGACCTGCGCCGCCCTGCCATGGACCTGGCAGTTGCCGGATACCGCCGCGCTGTGGCTGGCCGGCATCGCCATGGGGCTGGGCAGCGCGGTCGGGCATCTGATGCTGCTCAAGGCCTATGAAAAAGCCGAACCCGCGACCATCACGCCGTTTCTGTACAGCCAGATTCCCTGCGCGCTGCTGGCCGGCTGGCTGGTCTACGGCCACATTCCCGACCAATGGGCCGTGCTGGGCATGGCCGTCATCGCCGTCTGCGGTGCAGCCAGCGCCTGGCTGAGCCTGCGGGAACTTCGTTAACCCCCAGAGCCGCGGTGCGGCTTCCCCAAGAAAGGGGGCGACAGCCCTTGCTGGCCGTCCCTGGCCTGGGCTACGCCATCAGCTCTCGCGCTTGGGGTCGCGGCCCATCAGATGCTCCACGGCCTGAGCGGCCGTGATGCGGCCGTCGAGCAGTTCCACCACGGTTTCGCTGATCGGCATTTCCACGCCCATCTGGCGCGCGCGGGCCAGCACGGTGCGGGCGCTGTACACCCCCTCGGCCACATGACCCAGCGAGGCCACGGCCTGCTCCAGCGTCTTGCCCTCGGCCAGCAGCAGGCCCACCTTGCGGTTGCGTGAGAGATCGCCGGTCGCGGTGAGCACCAGATCGCCGAGGCCGGACAGGCCCATAAAGGTTTCGGCACGCGCGCCCAGCGCCACGCCCAGGCGCGTCATCTCGGCCAGGCCGCGCGTGACCAGCGCCGCGCGTGCGTTCAGCCCCAGCTGCAGTCCGTCGCACAGGCCCGTGGCAATGGCCAGCACGTTCTTCACGGCCCCGCCGACCTCCACGCCCACGATGTCGTCGTTGGCATAGACGCGCATGGCCTCGCCATGGAAGGCGCTCACCAGCAGCTCACTCACGCCCTCATGCGCGCTGGCCGCCACCAGGGCCGTGGGCTGCTGGCGCGCGACCTCGGCGGCAAAGCTGGGGCCGCTGAGCACGCCGCTCTGGAGCTGGGGCGCAACCTGCTGGCAGACCTCGTGCGCCATCAGGCCGAATGCTCCGGCCGCAGCATCGGCAGCCACGGCCTCGAAGCCCTTGCACAACCAGACCACGGGCACGCTGCAGTCCTTGAGCCGGCCCAGCCACTGGCGCAGCGCCGCCATGGGCGTGCCCAGCACGATCAGGTCGGCGTCCGCGACCTGCTCCATCACCTCGCCGCTCACCACGCTCAAGGCCTCGGGAAAGACTATGCCCGGGAGATAGCGGCTGTTGGCGCGCTCGGCCTGCATGAGCTGCGCCTGCGCAGGGTCGCGCGCCCAGAGCGCGACCTCGCGCTTGTCCGGATGCCGGGCCGCGCTGATGGCCATGGCCGTACCCCAGGCGCCAGCGCCGATGACAAGAATTTTCATAAGCGAATTTTGATAGCAGTTTGTGCAGACCTCACAAGCAAAAGAGGCCTCCAGGGCCTCTTTTTACGCCGCCGCACCGATTCTTGCACGGCGCGGCGATCAGCCCCTGGTCGGAGCTTACTGGGTCAGCTGGCCTTCGGCCTGGGCGGCGGCAGCCTGCTGCTGCTCGTACATGGCCTGGAAGTTGATTTCGGCCAGGTGCACGGGCGGGAAGCCGGCGCGGGTCACCACGTCGGCCACGTTGCCGCGCAGATAGGGGTAGATGATCTGGGGGCAGGCAATGCCGATCACGCCGCCCATCTGGTCTTCGGGCACGTTGCGGATCTCGAAGATACCGGCCTGCTTGGCTTCGACCAGGAACACGGTCTTGTCCTGGATCTTGGTCTGCACGGTGGCGGTCACGGCCACTTCATACACGCCTTCGGCCACGGGAGTGGCTTCCACACCCAGCTGAATGTCCACGCTGGGCTGCTCCTGCTCCAGCAGGATGGCGGGAGAGTTGGGCTGCTCCAGGGACAGGTCCTTCAGATACACGCGCTGGATCTGGAACACGGGGCTGTTGTCTTGTTCGGCCATGATGAGCTTGGTCTTTCAGAAAAAATCTTGCGGGGGACATGCAAATGCCTGCGGCGAGATACAGCACAAAGCTATGCTCACAGCAGGCATTTCCATGAAATAGCGACTTGCATTATGCAGTGACTGCCGCCGGCTCCGGGACAGCCGCCGGCCCGAGGCGGGAATCCGCGCCCGGCGCTCAGCTCTGCAGCAGCGGCACCAGACCGCCCTTGGCATCCAGCGCCATCAGGTCGTCGCAGCCGCCCACATGGGTCTCGCCGACGAAGATCTGCGGCACGGTGCGGCGGCCGGTGATCTGCATCATGTGGTCGCGTGCCGCGGGGTCGGCGTCGATGCGCACCTCCTCGATCTGCTCCACGCCCTTGGACTTGAGAATCTGCTTGGCACGGATGCAGTAGGGGCAGACGGCGGTGGTGTACATCTTCACGGCTTGCATGGGGGACAACTTCCTAGTATCTATTGCAGTGCAGCAGACTGCCGCACCTTCAAAAAGCAGAATGGGGGCCGCTTCAGGCTTTTTCAACCGGCAGGCCGGCCTCGCGCCAGGCCTTCATTCCGCCGGCCAGGGCCTGGGCTTTTTCGTAGCCCAGCTTCTTGGCCACTGCCTCGGCGCGCGCGGCGCGTGCGCCCGAAGCGCAGACCAGCACCACGGGCAGCTGCTTGTTCTTGACGGTGGTGGGCAGCTTTTCTTCGAGCTGGCTCAGGGGCAGGTTCCTCGCGCCGTTGACGTGAGCGGCGGCGAACTCTTCGGGCTCGCACACATCCAGCACCACGGCTTTTTCGCGGTTGATCAGATGCACGGCAGCGGCCGCCGACAGCGAACCGCCGGTGGCGCCACGCATCACGGGCAGCAGCAGCATCACGCCCGAAGCCACGGCAATCAGGATCAAATACCAGTTATCGATGATGAATTTCACGTCATTCCTTGGGATGGCAAACCTGACGATTTTAGAGGCAGGCCCGAATACGGAGCCGGCCACGGTCTATGCGCCCCGGGGAATCCGCCCCGCGGACCCTGGCGAACCTCCGGAAGCAGACCTTGCGCCCGGGCCCCTGTGCGCTTTTTTGCGCACCGGCTTTCCGCACCTGCCGTCCGGTCAAGCGCCAACCTTTAAAATATTCAGCTTTGACTTTTAGTCATCACAGCTTCGCCACCTTGAGAGAATCCATGTACAAGCTCGTTCTGATCCGCCACGGTGAATCCACCTGGAACCTTGAAAACCGCTTTACCGGCTGGACCGATGTGGACCTGACGCCCACGGGCGTGTCGCAGGCCATGTCGGCAGGCAAGCTGCTCAAGGCCGAAGGCTATGAGTTCGACCTGGCCTACACCAGCGTGCTCAAACGCGCCATCCACACGCTGTGGTACGCGCTGGACGAGATGGACCGCACCTGGCTGCCCGTGGTCAAGGACTGGCGTCTCAACGAACGCCACTACGGCGGTCTGCAGGGTCTGAACAAGGCCGAGACCGCCAAGCAGTACGGCGACGAGCAAGTGCTGGTCTGGCGTCGCAGCTATGACGTGCCGCCTCCCGCTCTGGAAGCCAATGACCCGCGCAGCGAGCGCAGCGATGTGCGCTACGCCAAGCTGCAGCCCGAGCAGATCCCGCTGACCGAGTGCCTCAAGGACACCGTGGCACGCGTCGTGCCTTTCTGGACCGAGTCCATGGCTCCGGCCATCAAGGCCGGCAAGCGCGTGGTGGTGGCTGCCCATGGCAACTCCATCCGTGCGCTGATCAAGTATCTGGACAATATCGCCGACGACGAAATCGTGGGCGTGAACATTCCCAACGGCATTCCCCTGGTCTATGAGCTGGATGCCGATCTCAAGCCCATCCGGCACTACTACCTGGGCGACGCCGAAGCGGCGGCCAAGGCGGCAGCGGCCGTGGCCTCCCAGGGCAAGGCCTGAGATCCCAGCTCACCGCCCGGGCTTCCCTAGCCTGGGTAAACGCGGTGCGAGGCCTATGGAACCTCATAGGCCTTGCGCCGTCCAAGGTGTATATTGCGAATGGTTTAAGGGGTGCTATGGGTCAAAAAATCAAAATTGCAGGCTGGATCTCTGTGGGCGTGGTCGCGGGCGCGTTGACTACCGTTTCCCTGCAGACTCTGGCTCGCGGAGGCATGACGCCTCTGCCACTTGAGGAAATCCAGCAGCTGTCGGCCGTCTTCGGCCTGATCAAGACCGATTACGTGGAGCAGGTCAGCGACAAGAAGCTGATCACCGACGCCATCTCCGGCATGGTTTCCAGCCTGGATCCGCACTCCCAGTACTTCGACAAGAAGAGCTACAAGGAGTTCAAGGAAGGCACCTCGGGCAGGTTCGTCGGCGTGGGCATCGAGATCACCATGGAAGACGGGCTGATCAAGGTCGTCTCCCCGATCGAAGGCTCCCCCGCTTTCCGCGCCGGCCTCAAGACCGGCGACCTGATCACCAAGATCGACGACACCGCCGTCAAGGGCCTGACGCTCAACGACGCGGTCAAACGCATGCGCGGCGAGCCCAACACCAAGGTGCGCCTGAACATCCTGCGCAAGGACGAGAGCCGCAGCTTCCCCGTCACCATCGTGCGCGAAGAGATCAAGACCCAGTCCGTCAAGGGCAAGGTGATCGAGCCCGGCTATGCCTGGATCCGCCTGAGCCAGTTCCAGGAACGCACGGTGGACGACTTTGTGCGCAAGGTCGAGGAAATCTACAAGCAGGACCCCAACCTCAAGGGCATGGTGCTGGATCTGCGCAACGACCCCGGCGGCCTGCTGGATGCGGCTGTGGCCATCTCGGCAGCCTTCCTGCCGCCCGATGTCACCGTGGTCTCCACCAACGGCCAGCTGGCCGAAAGCAAGGCCACATACAAGGCATCGCCGGAGTTCTATGCCCAGCGCGGCTTTGGCGACCCCCTGCAGCGCCTGCCCGCGGCCCTGAAAAAGCTGCCGCTGGTGGTGCTGGTCAACGAAGGCTCGGCCTCGGCCAGCGAGATCGTGGCCGGCGCGCTGCAGGATCATAAGCGCGCCACCGTAATGGGCAGCCAGTCCTTCGGCAAGGGCTCGGTGCAGACCGTGCGCCCCCTGGGACCGGATACCGCCCTCAAGCTGACGACCGCGCGCTACTACACTCCCAGCGGCAAGTCCATCCAGGCCAAGGGCATCGTGCCCGACGTGATGGTGGACGAGACCGCCGATGGCGATCTGTATGCAGCGCTTGGCATGCGTGAATCCGATCTGGAAAAGCACCTGTCCAGCGGCCAGGGCACGGAAGTCAAGAACGAGGGCCTGGAAAAAGCCCGCGAGGAAGCGCGCAAGCGCCTCGAGGAAGAGGCCAAGAAGCCGATCTCGGAGCGCCGCCTGCCCGAGTTCGGCTCGGACAAGGACTTCCAGCTGCAGCAGGCGCTGAACCAGCTCAAGGGTCAGCCCGTCAAGGTCAGCAAGACGCTGACCGAGCGCAAGCCCGAGGAAAAGCCCGGTGATGACACGGCCGCCGACAAGAAGAGCGGCGACAAGAAATCACCCGGAAAGAACGAGTCCGAGAAACGCAGCAAGTAAGCTCGGGGCCTGGCGCCCCGCATCCAAATCAGCCGGGCATGCCCGGCTTTTTTCTTGGACTGATGGATCCCTACAGATGAACGACGATCAACTGCTGCGCTACTCGCGCCACATCATGCTCGACGAGATCGGCATCGAAGGCCAGGAACGCATTCTGGCCGCCCATGTGCTCATCATCGGAGCCGGCGGCCTGGGCTCGCCGGCCGCACTGTATCTGGGCTCGGCCGGCATAGGCCGCATGACGCTGGTGGACGACGACACCGTGGACCTGACCAATCTGCAACGCCAGATTGCCCACACCACGGCCCGTGTGGGTGCGCCCAAGGTCGAGTCCATACGGGAGGCCGTGCATGCCATCAATCCCGAGGTGCAGATCCAATGCCTTCAGGCGCGCGCCAGCGCGGAGCTGCTGGACCAGTTCGTGCCGCAGGCCAGCGTGGTTCTGGACTGCACCGACAACTACCAGACCCGGCAGCGCATCAATGCGGCATGCGTGCGCCACGGCGTGGCACTGGTCGAAGGGGCGGCCATACGTCTGGACGGCCAGCTCATGGTCATCGATCCGCGCAATCCCGACAGCCCCTGCTATGCCTGCATCTTCCCGCCGGAGGCCGAGTTCGAAGAGGTCCAGTGCTCCACCATGGGCGTCTTTGCCCCGCTGGTCGGCCTGATAGGCACGCAGCAAGCCGCCGAAGCGCTGAAATTGATTGTCGGATTCGGCCAATCTTCTGTCGGACGACTTCACATGCTGGACGCCCGCTGCATGGAGTGGAGTACCATGCATACAGCCCGAAATTCCGACTGTCCAGTCTGCCATAACCGACAGATTACTTACACAAAGTAACAACTTGGAGCGGAACAGCGGTATGCTGTCTTGTTTACATATGTGTCGAATCGACACATCCATGCGACACCGTTGGCACAAAGGTTTTTGACCGCTTCTGCTGGAACCACCGTGAAACTGCGCACCTACTTTGTTGAAGACAACCCGACCATCCGGGAGAATCTGATCGCGACCCTGGCCGAGCTGGCCGACGTCGAGGCGGTCGGCATGGCGGAAACCGAGGCCGAGGCAAAGCAGTGGCTGACCCAGAACATGGATGCCTGGGACCTGGTCGTGGTGGATCTGTTCCTGCGCCAGGGCAATGGCCTGGGTGTGGTTTCCGCGCTGCAGCGGCGCTCGCCCCAGCAGAAGCTGCTGGTTCTGAGCAACTATTCCACAGTCGATGTGCGTGAACGCTGCCTGCAATTGCATGCCGACGCAATTTTTGACAAGTCCAATGAAATCGATGCATTGGTGGATTTCTGCGTCGACCTCAATACCAGCAAGGTATAGCTCTGAATGAAATAAAAAAGGCTTGGAAATCCAAGCCTTTTTTATTAGTCGATCAATCTGTTTTTCAAAGCGTAATAGGTCAGATCGCTATTGGAAGACAGCCCCATTTTCTCCATGAGCCTGGTTCGGTAAGTACTCACGGTTTTGACGCTCAGGGACAGGGACTTGGCAATATCTCCCGCAGTCTCGCCACGCGCGAGTTTGAGAAACACCTGGAACTCGCGTTCGGACAATTGCTCGTGCGCCGGCACATCGTCCTTGCGGTTGAGTTGCTGCGCCAACAGGTCCGCGACTGCAGGCGTCAGGTAGCGGCGCCCCAGGGCCACCGTACGTATGGCCTCGGCAATGTCCTGAGGGTCGCATTCCTTGTTCAGATAGCCGCTGGCCCCCTGGCGAATCAGGTTGATCGCGTAGTGTTCCTCGGGGTAGCCGCTGAGGATCAGAATGCCCATATCGGGAGCCTTGGCCCGCAACATGGCCAGCGCATCGATGCCGCTCTGGCCCGGCATGGAGAGGTCCATCAGCAGAACATCGATCTCCTGCTCGCGGACCAGATCGATGGCCTCTCTGCCGTTGGCGGCTTCACCGACCACGCGCAAGTCCACGTGTTCGGACAGAAACTGGCGCAAGCCAGAACGCACGATGGCGTGGTCATCCACAATGCCTACTTTTATCATGCATACCTCTTTTCATGAAGCTGCTCTGTCTCCCGAGCGATCACCGTTCATGACCCACACTATGATGTTGATCATTCAGCTCTACGGTTATGCAGAATATCAGGTAATTGTTTTGTAGGTGAGGGAATGTCGATGCACTGGACCCATATCCGCAAAATTGCGGTCAGCCTGACAATCGCGATCGTTGCGGCTGTCTTGATGGTAGGCATTAATGAAGGTGGATATACGCGCTCCTTGAACGCGCTGGATACGCTTACCAAAACCCAGAACACCCGCTCCAAGATCGACCAGTTGCTGCAGCAGATTCTGGATGCGGAAACCGGCCTGCGCGGCTACCTGCTCACGGGCGAAGACCGCTATCTGGAGCCCTATAATACCGCGCTGCTGGCCATCAACGGCACCATGGACGAGTTGCGCCGCATCTTCATGCTGGACCCCATGGACCTGGCCACCTTCACTCCGTTGGCACGGCAGGTGGACCGCAAGCTCAGCGAGATGGAACTGAGCCTGAAGCTGTATCGCCAAGGCAACAACGATGCCTGGCGTTTCGTCATGTTCACCGATGTGGGCATGGAAAACATGGATGCCATCCGCGGCTACGGCAAGGCCCTGCTGGAGAGCACCGACCAGCAGGCCAAGGCCAATCTGGCGGATATTGAGCAGACGCTGAGCCTGTCGCGCATAGGCATCGCCACCGTGACGGCCATGGGCATTCTGGGCTTTTTCATGTATCTGCGTCAGGCCTATGCACTGCAGCAATCCCATCTGCGCGAACAGGAAATCCAGCGCGAGGAGCGCAATCGCCTCGAGGAGGTAGTGCGCGAACGCACGGCCACGCTGGCGGAACTGGCCACCCATCTGCAGCAGGTGCGCGAGGACGAGCGCGGCTATCTAGCGCGCGAGCTGCACGACGAGCTGGGCTCACTGCTCACGGCGGCCAAGCTGGATGTGGCCCGCCTCAAGTCCAAGGTCGACACCAGCGCCCCGGGGATCAACGAGCGCATCAACCACCTCGTGGAAACGCTCAACAGCGGCATCGCCCTCAAGCGCCGCATCGTCGAGAATCTGCGCCCCT
>JAFAIY010000132.1 GCA_019236485.1 Comamonas sp.
AGCGTGTGTAGCTATGAATTCTGAGCTTGATGAGTGCTGCGATACGCACTGCATGGTGCAGGCCATACAGGTCAGCTTCGGCTATCCGGGCCGTCTGGTGGCCAACGAGGCCTCGCACGACTGGCATGCGGGCCTGTGCCTGCTGCAAGGGGACGAGGGCTCGGGCAAGAGCAGCTGGCTCAAGGCGCTGGCCGGGCTGCTGCCGCTGCAGACGGGCCTGCTCCACTATCCTTTTGCGGCCGGCGGCATGCTGCCGCTATCGTCCTGCTTCTGGCAGGACCCGCGTCAGCCTCTGGGCGAGGTCCATGGGCGGATGCTGGTCGCCGACTGGGTGGTGCTGCAGGGCACGCTCTACCCGCACTGGTCCGATCCGCAGTTCGCGCAGCATGTGCAAGGCTTCGGGCTCGAGCCCCATCTGCACAAGCCTTTGCTGGCGCTGTCCTCGGGCACGCAGCGCAAGCTGTGGATGGCCGCGGGCTGGGCCAGCGGGGCGGAGCTGGTGCTGATCGACGAGCCGCTGGCCGCGCTGGACAAGCCTTCGGAGCGCTATGTGCAGCAGGCGCTTGCCGAGATGGCGGCCGGCCTCAAGCAGGGGCCGCGGCCGCGCTGCGTCATCGTGGCCCATTGGGACGCCATGCAGGGCGTGGACTGGGACGATGTGCTGAATCTGCCTACATTGCCTTGAAGCGCGTGGCGTAGAGGCGGCTGACGGCGAGTTTCTCCGGGCGGCTGCGCAGCGCCAGCCACAGGCGCGCGGCCTCGTCGCGCTGGACGCTGGCAATCGCGTCCACGCGCACCACGGTGCCGCGGTGAATCTGCCAGAACTGCTGGGCGTCCAGCTGGGGTAGCAGCTCCCTGAGCGGGGTGCGCAGCAGATATTCCTGCCGGGCCGTGAGCACGCGCAGGTATTTGTCGGCGGCTTCCAGATAGACGATGTCCTGCACGCGCACCATATGGATCTGGTTGCCCATGCTGGCCTGGACGATCTGCAGCGGCGCGCTGGCGCTTGCCTGCAACTGTTGCTGCAGCCTGAGCAACTGCTCGAGCTGGGCCTGAGGCGGGCCGCCCGCAGCCTGCGTCTGCTGGCGCTGCTGCCACTGCTGCTGCAGGCGCTGCACGGTCTGCGCAAGGCGCGCGGCCTGCACGGGCTTGAGCACATAGTCCATGGCGCTGGCCTCGAAGGCGGCCAGAGCGTACTGGTCGTAGGCGGTGACGAAGACTATGGCGGGCAGCGGCCTGTCATCGGGCCAGGCGTCGGCGATCTCGGCCGCGGCCTCCAGCCCGCTTTGGCCCGGCATGCGGATGTCGAGAAACAGCACGTCGGGCAGCAGCTCCAGCGCCTGCTGCGCCGCGCTGATGCCGTCGGCCACCACGGCCTGCAGCTGCAGCTGCGGCCACAGCCGGCCCAGCAACTGCTGCAGGGCCTGGGCCAGCAGAGGTTCGTCTTCGGCGATCAGGGCGCGTGGCTTGGCTGGGTTCATGGCGCAGATTTCAATGGAAACTGAATGCAAGCCCTTGTACCGCCTGCGCTGTCTGCTATCAATTCAAAGCTGGCCGCAGCGCCGTAGCGATTGGCCAGCCGTTCGCGGATCTGCTGCAGCCCGAAGCCGTTGCCGCCGGGCGCGCCGGGCTGGGACAGGCCGCGGCCATTGTCGCTCACGCTCAGCGATAGCCGCTCGCCGGCCAGCAAGGCTGCGCGCACGCTGATGCGCCCGCCGGCCAGCTGGGGTTCCAGCCCGTGGCGGATGCTGTTTTCCACCAGCGGCTGCAGTAGCAGCGGTGGCACCGGCAGCTCGGCCAGCTCGGCGGGCAGCTCCAGCTCATAGCTGAGGCGCTCGCCCATGCGGATCTGCATCAGCGCCAGATAGTCGGCCAGCAGCGCAAACTCGGCGGCCAGGCTGTGCGTGCCGCTGCGCGAGCCCGCCAGCGTGGCGCGCAGATAGGAGATCAGATGGTCCAGCATCTGTTCGGCGCGCGGCGCATCCACGGCGATCAGCACGCGCAGATTGGCCAGGGTGTTGAACAGCATATGCGGCTCCAGCTGGGCCTGCAGCAGCTGTAGATGCGCTTCAGCGGCCTGGCGCTGCGACTGCTCGGCCTGCAGCTGCAGATAGCGGGCCTTGCCCACCAGGTAGAACATGGCCGACATGAGCGCGCTGGCCACTATGGTGATCAGCATGGGAAACAGCAGCGCCGGAGCCTTGGCGTCGAGCTGTTCGGGATACATGGATGCCTGATACCAGCGGCCGATGGCGCTGCCCAGGCCAAAGCCCACGAGCACCCCCGCGACGACCAGCAGCACGCCGCGCCAGCCCTGCGGCCAGTGAATCTGTTCGCTCTGGCGGAACAGCTTGCGGCCCGTCTCTATGGTGAGCCAGACCAGCAGGCCTATGGCCAGCGAATACACGAGATTCACATCCCAGCTGCCCTGGCCCATGAGGGTCAGCAGCAGGGTGATCAGCAGGCAGACGGCGGCAGTGACGCCGCCATGCCGCAGCAGGGTGCGGGCCAGCGAGGGCGGGGCGGGGAGGGCGGCAGACATGGGCTTCATCGTAGGTCAGGGCAGTGGCAGTGGCTAGCGCTTCTGTTCGGGCTGGGATTCTTGCAGAGCCTGCAGCTCGCGCGCCACCAGGCGCTGCCAGAGCGGACTGGCCGGCGACGCCAGCCACACCACCAGGCCGTGCATGAGCAGGCCCAGGCCCCAGCCCAGCGCCGGGTAGATGGCCCAGTGTCGGCCCTGGCTCAGGGCCAGAGCCATCAGCCCCAGGTTGACGCAGAGATAGACGCTGGCATGCAGATACCAGCCCAGCTTCATGCCCGCGCGGCGGCGGGCCTGCTGGAGCTGGGTGTCGGGGGATGTTTCGCAGTACATGGTTGGCTCCCTGGGTTTGAATCTTTCAGGCCAGCTGCTTCCAGAGCAGATCGCCGAGCAGGCGCCCCGGCAGCAGGGTGAACAGGCCCGCCGCCAGACAGGCGCCGAAATACAGCCTGCGCATGATGCGGCGGTGCTGGTCTATGCGCTTGTGGGCCAGATGCCAGAACGAAAGCACCAGCAAACCAAGCGTGGACGGCACCAGCAGATGGATGGGCGTGAAGCCCGCCCAGTTGGGCAGACTGAAGTCGCGTATCAGCAGGGCCGACAGCGCCGTGCCCAGCATCAGCAGCACGAATACATAGCCGGCTGCGCGGTGCAGAGCCGGGCGTGCGGCGCCGCGGCGGCGTGCCCACAGCGCCACGGGACCGATGGCGGTGGCGCCTATGGCGCAGCCCATATGGAAGGCGATCAGCGGTGTCAGTTGCATGGTGCGGCTTTCAGGCAGGTGTTGGACTGCACTGTGGCGCCGCCCCGGCCGCAGGGCGAGCGCCTTGCGACGA
>JAFAIY010000358.1 GCA_019236485.1 Comamonas sp.
CCATAGCCCAGGGCCTCGCCGGGCTGCAGCCAGCGCACCGCAAAGATTTCGCTGCCCAGCGTCATCACGGGCCGCAGGCCATGGCCGGCCCGGGGCATGGGATCGGCGCCATAGAGCAGGATGCCGGGGCGGGCCCAGTCGCGCCGCGCGCCGGGCCAGCCCAGCAGGCCGGCCGAGTTGCACAGGCTGTGCTCGCCGCACAGGCCCGCCGTGGCCGCGTCGAAGGCCGCGATCTGCTGCGCCGTAGCCTGCGCCTCGGGCTCGTCGGCGCGCGCGAAATGCGTCATCAGCGTGATCTGGTCCACGCGGCCGCTGGCCAGCAGGCGTGCATGGGCGGCGGCCATCTCGGCCGGAGCAAAGCCCGCGCGGTGCATGCCCGAATCGAGCTTGAGCCAGACATTCAGGCCGCGCTGCCGGCCGGCCTCGACCATGCGCAGCTGCGACTCCTGGTGCACGGCAAACCACAGCCCATGGGCCTGGGCCAGCTCCAGTTCCCCGGCCTCGAACAGGCCTTCGAGCACCAGGATGGGGGCGTCGATTCCGGCCCGGCGCAGCACCAGGGCCTCCTCGAGAAAAGCCACGGCATAGCCGTCGGCCAGGCCGGCCAGCGCGCGGGCGCAGGCCACGGCGCCATGGCCGTAGGCATTGGCCTTGAGCACGGCCAGCGCGCGCCCGCCGTGCAGACGTCTGGCAAGACGGTAGTTGTGGCGCAGCGCATCAAGGTCTATGCGCGCATAGGCGGGGCGAGCCATGGCTTAAGCCGTCGTGGGTGCCGGAGTCTGGGGAGCCGGGCGCACCGAGGGCCGGGCATAGCGCTCCAGGGCCAGGCCTTCGGTGCTGATTTCCGGGCGGCGGCCGCTGACCAGATCGGCGATCAGCCGGCCCGAGCCGCAGGCCATGGTCCAGCCCAGGGTGCCGTGGCCGGTGTTGAGGAACAGATTGCCGTAGCGCGTGGCGCCGATGATAGGCGTGCCGTCCGGCGTCATGGGGCGCAGGCCGGTCCAGAAGCTGGCGCGCGGCAGGTCGCCGCCGGGGAACAGATCGCTCACCACCATCTCCAGCGTGGCGCGGCGGCGCGGATCCAGGCGCAGGTCGAAGCCGCCCAGCTCGGCCATGCCGCCGATGCGTATGCGCTGGTCGAAGCGCGTGACGGCGATCTTGTAGGTTTCGTCCAGCACCGTGGACTGGGGCGCCAGCGCCGGGTCCAGCAGCGGCACAGTCAGCGAATAGCCCTTGACCGGATACACGGGCAGATCCAGGCCCAGAGGCGCCAGCGCCTCGCGCGAGTAGCTGCCGAAGGCCATCACATAGCGGTCGGCCTGCAGCAGCTGGCCGCCCACGCGCACGCCGGTGACGCGGTCGCCTTCTGTGACCAGGCCCTCGACCTGCTGGTTGAAGCGGAAATCCACGCCCAGACCACGTGCGATCTCGGCCAACTGCCGCGTGAACTGGTGGCAGTCACCGGTCTCGTCGTTGGGCAGGCGCAGGCCGCCGCTGAGCCGGTCGCGCGCCTGGGCCAGAGAGGGCTCGACGCGGGCCAGTTCGTCGCGGTTCAGCAGCTCGTAGGGCACGCCGCATTCCTGCAGCACGGCGATATCGCGCTCCACGGCGTCAAGCTGGGCCTGGGTGCGGAACAGCTGCAGCGTGCCGCCGGTGCGCTGCTCGTAGGCGATGCCGGTTTCGGCGCGCAGCTGCTGCAAACAGCTGCGGCTGTATTCGGCCACGCGCATCATGCGCTCCTTGTTGACGGCGTAGCGCTCGGGCGTGCAGTTGCGCAGCATCTGCGCCATCCAGCTCAGCTGGAACAGGCTACCGTCTAGCCGCACGGCCAGCGGTGCATGCTTTTGCTGGATCATCCACTTGAGCGCCTTGAGCGGAATGCCGGGCGCGGCCCAGGGCGTGGAGTAGCCGGGCGAGACCTGGCCGGCATTGGCGAAGCTGGTTTCCTGTGCCGCGCCATCCTGGCGGTCGAGCACGATGACCTCCGCCCCCTGGCGCGCCAGGTAGTAGGCGCTGCTGACGCCGATCACACCGCTACCAAGAACAATGACTTTCATGGAAACCCTCGCTCCGTAAAGTGGATTGACAAAGGTTATGGCTTGCGCCCCGGAAAATTCCACTGAAAAATAAGCCGTGTGCAGCTGTATCCACCGAACCAAATGCATTGCCATGGCCTCTACCAGCGAAATTCACGCGCTTGACCGCACGGACCGCAGAATCCTCGACATCTTGCAGCGCGAGGGCCGCATCGCGATCACCGAGCTGGCCGAGCGCGTGGGCCTGTCCGCCTCGCCCTGTTCGGAGCGCATCAAGCGCATGGAGCGCGCCGGCGTGATCACC
>JAFAIY010000402.1 GCA_019236485.1 Comamonas sp.
CCAGGGCATCGGGCGCCTCTTCGGCGGCCTGCGCCGCAGGCAGACCCAGATTCAGGGCCAGCACCGCACCGACGGCCATGCCCCACATACGACGATTGATATTCATTGATTTCTCCATGGCCCGCCAGTGTCATTGACTCCGGCCGGGCCGTGCATATTCTTTGTAACCAGCTTCTTTATTTGCCGCCTTCGGGCGGCAGCTTGCCTGCGTCGTCGTCATCATAGTTTTCCAGACGACCATCCCCGCCAGACACGGCGCCGCCGATGCGTGAGCGCAAATACACATCGCGGGTCAGGCTGTATTTGTCCAGGGCCACCTCATCCAGGGTTTCGCTGGCCTTCAGATAATTGGCCCGGATGTTGATGAAGCGCAGCGCATACAGGCTGTTGCGCACGGAAACATCATCGACCTGGGTCACGGGATAGCCGTAGGCATCCACCACCAGGCCCGCTGTGTCACGCACCGTGGACGGACCCCAGAAGGGCACGACCAGGTAAGGGCCGGTAGGCACACCCCAGCGGCCCAGGGTCTGGCCGAAGTCCTGCTTGCGGCGCTCGATACCGGCCTCGCTGGCCACGTCGAACAGGCCACCGATGCCGAACACCGAGTTGACCGTGAAGCGCACCATGGAGTTGTAGGCACCTTCGCCCTGGCCTTGTAGCAGATTGTTCACGAACGACCAGGCATCGCCGAGGTTGTCGAAGAAATTGGTCACGCCTTCGCGGGCCACGCGCGGCGTCACGGCCTGGTAGGCCGTGGCCACGGGCTTGAAGACCGCCTTGTCCACGCCCTCGTTGAAGGAATAGATGCTGCGGTTGAAGGACTCGTAGGGGTCCGCCGGATTGGCTGCGCCGGCAGAGCCGCCTGCCGTCGTGGCGCAGCCCGAAAGCAGGGCCGCCGCCGCAACGCCGGCCAGCAGCGCGCCGCCGCGCAGCGCCTGCGTCCTGGCGCCGGCCTGCATAGCCGGCTGTTGTGTATGTGGGCGTGTTGTCGTCATCATTCTTTGCCTCCAGCATCAGGAGCTGCACCGCTGCCGCCCTGCTCGGCCTTGCCGTACAGGAACTGGCCAATCAGATTTTCCAACACCACGGCCGATTGTGTCGCGGTTACGCGATCGCCGGCCTTGAGATTTTGCTCGCTGGCACCGGCTTCTATGCCTATGTACTGGTCGCCCAACAGGCCGCTGGTCAGGATCTTGAGCGAGCTGTCCTTGGGGAAGGCATAGCGGGTTTCCATGTTCAGCACCACATCGGCCTGAAAGGTCTGGTCGTTGAAGTTGATGGATTCCACGCGCCCCACGACCACGCCCGCGCTCTTGACCGCGGCCTTGGGTTTCAGGCCGCCGATATTGTCGAAACGTGCCGTCACCGTATAGGTTTTCTGGAAGCTCAGGCTCAGCAGATTTGCCGATTGAAGGGCCAGGAATACCAGGGCCAGCACACCGATCAGCACAAACATGCCGACCCACACATCACTTTTGTTTTGCTGCATTTTTTACCTCTTGTTTGCTGTGCAGCCTCAAATGCTGAACATGGTTGCGGTGAGCAAAAAGTCCAGGCCCAGCACCGTGAGCGACGCCACCACCACCGTGCGCGTCGTCGCGCGGGAAACCCCTTCAGGCGTAGGCTTGGCCGTATAGCCTTCGAGCAGGGCCACGAAGGTGACGGCCAGGCCGAACACAAAGCTCTTGATCACGCCATTGCCCAGGTCGCTCCACCAGTCCACGCCCTGCTGCATCTGTCCCCAGAAGGCGCCGCTGTCGACGCCTATCATCACCACGCCGACCAGCCAGCCGCCCAGCACGCCCACGGCGCTGAACACCGCCGCCAGCAGCGGCATGGTGACCAGGCCGGCCCAGAAACGCGGCGCCAGAATGCGCTTGACGGGGTCGACGGCCATCATTTCCATGGCAGACAGCTGCTCGCCGGCCTTCATCAGGCCGATTTCGGCGGTCAGCGCCGTACCCGCGCGCCCCGCGAACAGCAGGGCCGTGACCACGGGCCCGAGCTCGCGCAGCAGGCTCAGCGCCACCATCATGCCCAGCGACTCGGCCGAGCCGTAGCGCTGCAGAATGTAATAGCCCTGCAGACCCAGCACAAAGCCCACGAACAGGCCCGAGACGCCGATGATGGCCAGCGAGTAATTGCCGAGAAAATGGATCTGGTCGCCGATCAGGCGCGGGCGTTTGAGCGCCGGCCCCATCAGCTTGAGCAGCTGCCACAGCAGGCGCGCGCCCAGGCCCATGCCCATGAGCTGCTTGCGCACGACAGCGCCTATATAGGCGGGATGCAAGGGATTCATGCGCGCCTCCGGCTTTCGGCGGCCGCGCCAAAATCCTCCGCGGCGCTGGGGCCGGGATAGTGGAAAGGCACGGGTCCCGTGGGACGGGCATTGATGAATTGCTGCACCAGCGGATCGCTGCTGGCGCGCACTTCCGCGGGCGAGCCCTGGGCTGCGACCGTGCCGCCGCCCAGAATCACCACATGGTCGGCCACATGGAAAGTCTCTTCCACATCGTGCGAGACCAGGATGGAAGTCAGGCCCATGGCGTCGTTGAGCTGACGGATCAGTTGAGCCGCCGTGCCCAGGGAAATCGGGTCCAGGCCCGCGAACGGCTCGTCATACATGATGAGCTCGGGATCTAGCGCAATCGCGCGCGCCAGAGCCACGCGCCGCGCCATGCCTCCCGAGACTTCGGCCGGCATGAGCTGGCGCGCGCCGCGCAGGCCCACGGCATGCAGCTTCATGAGCACGATGTCGCGGATCAGCTCTTCGGGCAGATCGGTGTGCTCGCGCAGCGGAAACGCCACGTTGTCGAACACATTCATATCGGTGAACAGGGCACCGAACTGAAACAGCATGCCCATGCGTCGGCGGGCCGCATACAGCTGCTGCGCATCCAAATGGGTGACGTCCTGGCCGTCGAACAGCACCTCGCCCTTCTGGGCGCGATTCTGGCCGCCTATCAGGCGCAGCACCGTGGTCTTGCCGCCGCCCGAGGCTCCCATGAGCGCCGTGACCTTGCCGCGCGGCACCTGCAGTGAGAGGTCATGCAAGATGACACGGTCACCATAGCCGAAGGTGACGTTGCGCAACTCCACAAAGGAAGCGTTGGAAGACATGCGATTGAGGACGGGACGGTTTGAGAATCGAACGCGTATTGTGCCGAGTCGTCGGGCAAATTGCCGGAGCTAGGCCGAAAAGAAACATACATTCATGCATGTTTCTTCAAAACGTAACATTGTACGCAATTCCCCCAATCTCGATTCAGGAGCACAAAGCCCGCTCCAATGGCGGGCTTTGACCAGATTTCTTAGGTACTGGACCGGACGGGAGCCAGGGTTTGGCTACAACATATTCTGCAAAAACGCCTTGGTCCGTTCCTGTTGCGGCGCCGCAAAAAACGACTCGGCAGGACCCTGCTCCACGATGTGGCCACCGTCCATGAAGATCACCCGGTTGGCCACTTCACGCGCAAAGCCCATCTCATGGGTCACGACCAGCATGGTCATATGTTCCTCGGCCAGCTCCCGCATGGTGCGCAGCACCTCGCCGGTGAGCTCGGGGTCCAGCGCCGAGGTCGGCTCGTCGAACAGCAGGATGTCGGGCTCCATGGCCAGGGCCCGCGCAATGGCCACGCGCTGCTTCTGCCCGCCCGAGAGATGGTTGGGGTAGGCATCGCGCTTGGCGGCCAGGCCGACCTTGGCCAGCAGGGCCTCGGCCTTGGGAATGATGGCTTCGCGCTTCAGGCCCTTGACGATGACCGGGGCCTCGATGATGTTCTCCAGCACCGTCAGATGCGGGAACAGATTGAAGGACTGGAACACCATGCCCATCTTGCGGCCGATCTTGCGGATTTCCGCATCGCTCACATACTGGGCCCTGGCCTCGCCTTCGGAGCTGGCCAGCACCTCGCCCTCGATGCTGATATTGCCGCGGTCAATGGTTTCGAGATGATTGAGGCAGCGCAGAAACGTGCTCTTGCCCGAACCCGAGGGGCCGATGATGGCCACCACCTCGCCGCGCGCGAGCTCGAGCGAGACGCCGCGCAGCACCGAGACATGGCCGAAGCTCTTGTGAATGCCTTGCGCGGAAATCATGACCTCGGCGGAAGTCGGCACGGAATCAGGCTTCGTATTTGGCATGGCGTTTTTCGAGAGATTGGAAGACCCAGGTCAGCAGCAGCGTCATCAGCAGATAGAAGCCACCGGCCACGATGAACGGGGTGAAGGTGAAGTCACGCTGGACCACGCCGCGCGCCACGCGCAGCAGATCATTCAGAGCCAGCACGTAGATCAGCGAGGTGTCCTTGACCAGGGTGATGGTCTCGTTGCTCACCGGCGGCAGAATCCGGGCCCACATCTGGGGCAGGACGATGCGGCGCATGGTCTGGGCATAGCTCATGCCCAGCACCTTGGCGCCTTCATACTGGCCGCGGTCTATGGACTTGATGCCGGCGCGGAAGATCTCGGCGAAATAGGCCGCGTAATTGAGCGCGAAGGCCACCACGGCGGCCGGGAAGTCCGGCAGGCGCACGCCTATCACCGGCACAAAGGGCAAGGCGTAGTAGACGAACAGCAGCTGCAGCATCAGCGGCGTGCCGCGCATCAGCCAGATATAGGCACCCACGGCCGAGCTCAAAGGCTTGATGCGCGAGATGCGCATCAGCGCCAGCGCCAGTCCCATGGGAATGGAGAGCGCCAGCGTGATGACAAACAGCTTGAGGGTGACCAGGGCCCCGCCCATCATGGGCCCCAAGAGCGAGATTACATATTCCATCGGATGGCCTTCGGTGTGGCGCCTCGGCTTTCAAAGCCCGCCACAGGCACGGGCGCGCGGCAGAAACAAAGTGGCTGCCCGCACGCATTTTCGTTGCAAAGCAAAAAAAACCGGCAATGCATGGCATTGCCGGTGCTGCACCAGCTCAAGAAGCTCAGTGCTTGATCACGTCGGCGCCGAACCACTTCTGAGCGATCTCGGCAGCCTTGCCGTCCTTCTTCATGGCGGTCAGCACATCGTTGATCTTGTTGCGCGTGGCTTCATCGTCCTTGCGGAAGCCCACGCCATAGTCCTCGGTGCCGAAGTCATCGGCCAGCACCACATAGTTCTCGGGCTTCTTGTTGACGTAGTAGCGGCCCACGACCTCGTCCACCACCACCACATCCAGGCGGCCGGCTTCCAGATCCATCAGGGCGGCGATGTTGTCACCGTAGAGCTTGGTTTCCTTGAACTGCGAGGACAGTTCCTTGTCCTTGGTCAGGGCCGTCACGGCGCTGGAGCCTTCCTGGGCACCCACGATCTTGCCCACCATGTCAGCCTTGCCCTTGATGGGGGAGCCGGCCTTCACGATGATGATCTGCTTGTTCACCATATAGGGATCGGAGAACAGGATCTTTTCCTTGCGCTCTTCCAGAATGGTCAGGCCGTTCCACAGCGCGTCCACGCGCTTGCCCAGCAGCTCGGCTTCCTTGGCATTCCAGTCTATGGGCTTGAATTCCACTTCGATATTGGCGCGCTTGGCGGCCTCGCGGGCCATGTCGATGTCGAAGCCGATCAGTTCGTTCTTCTCGTCACGGAAACCCATGGGCGGGAAGTTGTCGTCCAGACCCACCACCAGCTTGGTGGCGGCTGCCGGGGCGGGAGCCGGTGCAGATGCTGCAGCAGTGCTGGATGCGGGCTCGTTCTTGCCGCAGGCAGCCAAAATTGCAGTCAGGGCCAC
>JAFAIY010000126.1 GCA_019236485.1 Comamonas sp.
CGCAATGGGGCAAGATCCAGGCCTTGATCCGCAAGGGCATTGAAGAGGGCGCGACCCTGGTGGTCGGCGGCACGGGCCGCCCCGAGGGGCTGGCCCAGGGCTACTTTGTCAAACCCACGGTGTTTGCCGACGTGAGCAATGACATGACCATCGCGCGCGAGGAAATCTTCGGTCCCGTGCTGGTGATGATTCCCTACGACGACGAGGAAGACGCCATCCGCATGGCCAACGACACGGTGTACGGCCTCTCGGGCTATGTGCAATCGGGCAGTCTGGAGCGTGCGCGCCGCGTGGCCGCACGCCTGCGCACGGGCATGGTGCACCTCAACGGCGCGGGGCCCGACTTCAATGCGCCGTTCGGCGGCTACAAGCAGTCAGGCAATGGCCGCGAATGGGGCGAGCATGGTTTCCGCGATTTCCTGGAAACCAAGGCCGTCATGGGCTACGGCGCGGCCTGATTTTTCAACTTTGATAGCTGCTGGCGCTTATCTGGTAGGCGTCAGCAGCTATTTTTATTGAATTTTCTGCTGGCGGCGGCGTGCGCGCTGCAGCTGCTGGACCACCTGGTGCGGGTTCATGCCGTACATCTCGGCGAACTCCTGCTCCGAAGTCTGGCCGCTGAGCTGGAAGGAGCGCAGCAGGGCCTCGTCCTTGGCGGCGCGCGCATCGGCTTCGGCCAGGGCTTCGGCCACCAGGGCATTGGCTTTCTCGTCGCGGCCGCGCACGCGCTCCGCATAGTCCTCGCGCGTCAGGCCCGAGGCCTCGTAGGCTTGGACGATGCGGTTGCGCAGCTTGGGCGTCAGATCTTCGGTCGTGCGCTGCTGGCGGCGGCGGAAGACCTCGACCAGCGCGTGGTGCACATGCTCGGGCAGGGTGGCCTCCACGGGCTGGCCGTTCAGGTCATGGCGCTGCTGGCCGCTGGCCATGGCCACCAGATAGCGGCCGGAGCGGGTGTGCTGCTGCAGCGCGGTCTTGAGCGCGCTCTGGTCCAGCTCGGGGTGGGCGGACAGCAGATCCTCGAAGATGCCGCGCTTGAAGGGCAGCAACTGCTCGCCAAACAGCACCGGGTGCCACTGGGCCAGCTGCTCGAGCAGCGGGTGCTGCGGGCGTGCGACCTGCTGCGGCGCCTGGGCCGGTTTGGCCTGGTTCTGGCGGCCACGGCCGCCGCGGCGCGAACGCTTGCCCGGCTGCGACTCGGTTGCGGTGTTCTCGGCCTCAGCCTGCGGTGCGGCTTGCTGGGCTTTCTGTTCTTGTGGTTCAGACACGATTTCAGTCATGGCAAAGCCCATGGGCTTGGGGGAACAAAACTCCCTATCATGCCAGCATTGCAAACCGAAGTGGCAAGCGGGGGCGTCAAGAGGCGTTGAGCGAGCGGTCCAGCAGCTCCACCCAGTGCATCACCGGCACCTCGGTGCCGTTCTGCAGATGGACGATACAGCCCATATTGGCCGAGAGTATCGCCGCGGGCTTGGCGGGCGCAAAAGCCTCGTCCAGCGCAGCCAGCTTGCGGTCGCGCAGCTGGTGCGAGAGCTCGGGCTGCAGCACCGAATAGGTGCCGGCCGAGCCGCAGCACAGATGCGATTCGGTACGTGCCACGCGCACATCGAAGCCCAGCTCGCGCAGCGCGCCTTCCACGCCGCCGCGCAGCTGCTGGCCGTGCTGCAGCGTGCAGGGCGGATGGTAGGCCACGGGCGCCTTGGGCAGCTGGATCTGGTCCTTGAGCCGGCCCACCAGCTCGGGCAGCATGGCCGGCAGCAGCTCGCTCAGATCGCGGGTCAGAGCGCTGATGCGCGCGGCCTTGTCGGCGTACTGCGCATCGAGGCGCAGCAGATGGCCGTATTCCTTGACGGTGACGCCGCAGCCCGAGGCATTCATCACGATGGCCTCCACGGCCCCGCTTTCCACCAGCGGCCACCAGGCGTCGATATTGGCGCGCATCTGCGCCTTGCCGCCCTCCTGGTCGTTGAGGTGGAACTTCACCGCGCCGCAGCAGCCGGCCTGCTCAGCGATCACGGTCTGCACGCCCACGGCGTCGAGCACGCGGGCCGTGGCGTAGTTGATGCGCGGCATCATCGCCGGTTGCACGCAGCCGGCCAGCAGCAGCACCTTGCGCGCATGCTCGCGCGTGGGCCAGGGGCCGGTCTCCTGCGCCGCCGGTACTTTCTCGGCCAGAGCCTCGGGCAGCAGGCCGCGCACCGCGCGCCCCAGCGAGAGCGCGGGGGCGAACAGCGTGGAGTTCATGCCCTCCTTGAGCGCCCAGCGCTGCAGGCGCTCGCCCAGGGGGCGCTCCACCTGCTGGTCCACGATCTTGCGGCCGATATCGACCAGATTGCCGTACTGCACGCCGCTGGGGCAGGTGGATTCGCAGTTGCGGCAGGTCAGGCAGCGGTCCAGATGCTGCTGCGTGGCGCGCGTGGGCTGCTGGCCTTCGAGCACCTGCTTGATCAGATAGATACGGCCGCGCGGACCGTCGAGCTCGTCGCCCAGGAGCTGGTAGGTGGGGCAGGTGGCCGTGCAGAAGCCGCAGTGCACGCATTTGCGCAAAATGGCTTCGGCCTCCTGGCCCTCGGGCGTGGCGCTGTATTCGGGAGCGAGTTGGGTTTGCATGGTGGGGCGTTATGGGTTGTACGGATCGGAGCGGTTAGGGGCCAGGCGCCCCAGCGGCGGCGGCAGGCGTGCGCGGTCGGCCCACAGGGGCGGCAGCGAGAGCACGCACAGCACCACGGCCAGCGGCACCACGAACACAAAGCCCACATGCTTGAAGCCCGCGGCGCCCGCTACGCCGCCGAGCAGAAACATGGCCAGCAGGCCCGCAAACAGCTTCAACCGCGTCTTGTTCGCATGGATCTGGCGCTCGGGCGGGCTGCCGTGGCGGTTCCAGTACATGGCGCGGCCCAGCTCTATGCCCAGGTCGGTGATCACGCCCGTCATATGCGTGGTGCGGATCTGGGAGGACGACATCTTGGTCACCGTGGCGTTCTGCAAGCCCATGATGAAGGCCAGCAGCAGCACGGTCAACGGCACGGTGAACGGCGTGGACCAGGCCAGCGTGGCCGCGCCCAGCAGGCCGAAGACCAGCATCAGCCCGGCCTCCAGCAGCAGGGGCAGCGCATAGCTGCCGCGCAGCCCGCGGTGGCGGCCCCAGTTGACCAGCAGCGCCGTCACGGCCGCGCCGCAGACAAAGGCCAGCAGCGTGCCGACGGCCCCCAGCACCAGCGCCGTATTGCCCAGCACCAGGTTGTCGGCCAGCAGCGAGACCACGCCCGTCATATGCGAGGTATAGAAATGCACGACCAGAAAGCCGCCCGCATTCACGGCCCCCGCATTGAAGGCCAGCAGCAGGCCCAGCGTGCGGTTGCTGGCACCGGTGCGGTGCCTGTCGGTGAGCAGATGCAGGCGGCGCATGCGCGGCACCCGGCTACCAGGCGCTGGCCAGGCGGCCCGGGTTGAAGATGGCATGGGGGTCGAAGGCCTGCTTGAGCCGCTGGTGCAGCACGGCCAGGGCCGAGTCTGCGGCGGCCGCAAACACCGGGGAGCCGCCAATCTGCCCGGCGCCTTCGGCCCTGAACAGCGTGGCCGATCCGCCCACGGAGGCGGCCAGGGCCTGCAGCTGCGCGCCCAGGCCGCGCGGCGCCTGCACCCAGCGCTGCGCGCCATGCCACTCTATGAACGGCCCCGTGCAGCCCTGGGGCAGGGCCAGCATCGGCGCCGTCTGCGGCACCGACAGCCGCCACAGGCAGTGCTCGGGCGCGCGCTCGGCAAACCAGGGCAGGGCCTGCTCGCGGCAAAGCTTCCAGTCGGGCACCACCAGGGCGTTGTCCAGCAGCTCGCCACTGCATTCGCCCAGCAGACGCTGGCAGGCCGCCTGCACCGCGGCACGGGCGCCGCGCAGGCGCAGGTACAGCGTGCCTTCGGGCTGATCGGGAGCGTGCAGCCAGCAGCTGGCGTTCAGCGGCAGGGGCTGGCCGCCCCATTGGTTGAGCCACTGCAGGGCCTGCTGCTGCGTGCAGGCAAAGCGCAGCGTGGCCTCGGCCGGCGCGACGGGCAGCACCTTGAGGCTGAGCTCGGTGAGCAGGCCCAGCGTGCCCCAGCTGCCGGCCATCAGGCGCGAGACATCGTAGCCGGCCACGTTCTTCATGACCTGGCCGCCATAGCGCAGCAGCTCGCCGCGGCCGTTGAGCATCTCCAGCCCCAGCATGAAGTCGCGCACCGCGCCCACGCTGGCGCGCGCCGGGCCCGACAGTCCGGCCGCGACC
>JAFAIY010000270.1 GCA_019236485.1 Comamonas sp.
CGCCTGGCCATCAAGACCTTTGTGCGCAACGAGGGCACGGGCGTGATCCGCGAGGCCGTGCTGCGCGAACTCAAGCGCGGCGGCCAGGTCTACTTCCTGCACAACGAGGTCGAGACCATAGAGAACCGCAAGCAAAAGCTCGAGGAAATCCTGCCCGAGGCACGCATTGCCGTGGCCCACGGCCAGATGCCCGAGCGCGAGCTGGAGCGCGTGATGCGCGACTTCGTGGCCCAGCGCTACAACATACTGCTGTGCTCGACCATCATCGAGACCGGCATCGACGTGCCGTCGGCCAACACCATCCTCATCAGCCGCGCCGACAAGTTCGGCCTGGCCCAGCTGCACCAGCTGCGCGGCCGCGTGGGCCGCAGCCACCACCAGGCCTATGCCTATTTGATGGTGCCAGATCTGGACGGCCTGACCAAGCAGGCCCAGCAGCGGCTGGAAGCCATCCAGCAGATGGAAGAACTGGGCTCGGGCTTTTACCTGGCCATGCACGACCTGGAAATCCGCGGCGCCGGCGAGGTGCTGGGCGAGAACCAGAGCGGCAATATGCTGGAGGTGGGCTTCCAGCTCTACAACGAGATGCTGGCCGAGGCCGTGCGCAGTCTCAAGGCCGGCAAGGAGCCCGATCTGCTCAGCCCGCTGTCGGCCTCCACCGATATCAATCTGCACGCCCCGGCCCTGCTGCCCAACGACTACTGCGGCGACGTGCACCTGCGCCTGTCCTTCTACAAGAAGCTGGCCACAGCCAAGACGGCCGACCAGATCGACACCCTGCTCGAGGAAATCGTGGACCGCTTCGGCAAGCTGCCGCCCCAGGCCCAGACGCTGATCGACGTGCACCGCCTGCGCGTGCTGTCCCAGCCCTATGGCGTGGTCAAGGTCGATGCCGCACCCGGCGTGATCAACATCACTTTCAAGCCCCAGCCGCCGATCGATCCGATGAACATCATCCATCTGATCCAGAAGAACAAGCACATCAAGCTGGCCGGCAACGAGAAGCTGCGCGTCGAGAAGGCGCTGGAGAATCCCAAGGACCGTGCACAGATGGTGCGCGACGTGCTGCGCAGCCTGGGCCAGCCGCTCAAGACCGAGGCGGCGGCCCACGCCTGAGGCAGCATGTTCCTCGAGGCCGCCATCGCCCTCCTCGCCCTGGCCGTGGCGCTATGGCTGCGCCCCTGGCGCATGCTGGCCGGCCGGCCCGGCCCCGGCGGCATAGATGAGCGCATCGCCTCGCCGCTGCTCACGCCGCTGCTGGGCGTTCTCGTGCTGCTGCCCTGGATCTGGGCCCTGCCCACGCTGCACAAGATGCCGCTGCAGCTGCAATGGTCGGCCGCGCCGCTGGTGCTGCTGATGCTGGGCTGGCCGCTGGCCATTCCCGTGCTGCTGGCGGTGGCGGCCATCACCCATTTCCTCTCCCCCGCGCTGAACTGGCAGGCCGCGCTGGGCCTGGCCGTCTGGCAGGGCGTGGTGCCGGCCACGCTGGCCCTGCTCTGGGGCGCGCTGCTCAGGCGCTGGTGCTGGCACAACATCTTTGTCTTCATCCTCGCGCGCGGCTTTCTGGGCACGGTGCTCAGCGTCTTCATCGCCACACTGCTGGGACAGGCGGCCGGCCATGTGCTGCCCAGCATCAACGAGGACCTGTCGCGTCTCGCGCGCTGGCTCATGGCCTGGGGCGACGGCGTGATCACGGGCATGCTGACCGCGGTCTTCGTGGTCTTCAAGCCGCAGTGGATGGCCACCTGGTCCGACGCCATCTATCTGGAAGAGCCCCCTGGACCCTGAGCCGTCGTTGCTGCCCCGCCGTGGTGCCGCCCCGGGCCCGTGCACCGCTATGCAGCATTCTTCAGGCCTTGGGCAATCGGGCGAAATGCCAAGCCAACTGGCACAGAGTTTGCTGATCATGGCGACAAGCGCAGCAAATCTTGCCACTGCGCATTCTCGGCTCGCAGCAAAGGGACAGGCATGCATTTCAAACACCGGATGATTGCAAACATTTTTGCCCTGGCGGCCTGCACGCTTGCCGCCAGTGCTCATGCGCAGGACAGCTATCCCGCGCGCCCCGTCAAGGTCGTCGT
>JAFAIY010000400.1 GCA_019236485.1 Comamonas sp.
ATCACGCTGGCCGCGGTCTTCATCGCCCAGGCCACCAACACCCCGATCAGCATGTCCGACCTGCTGACCATTCTGGCCATCGCGCTGGTGACCTCCAAGGGCGCTCACGGCGTGCCGGGCTCGGCCATCGTGGTGCTGGCCGCCACCCTGCATGCGATTCCCGCCATCCCGGCGATCGGTCTGGTGCTGGTGCTGTCGGTGGACTGGTTCATGGGCATTGCACGCGCCCTGGGCAATCTGATCGGCAACTGCGTGGCCACCGTGGCCATCGCGGCCTGGGAAGGCGACATAGACCGCGAGCGCGCCCATGCCGTGCTCGACGGCCGGGCCGAGCCGCGGACCGAAGAAGAAGCCGATGCATCTGCTAAGGTTCCGCCTGCCATCATCCCCGTCCCCCACTCCAGCCACTGAATCAAGCAATGACTCCTGCCTCTCCACAGCACATCGCGGAACGCGTCGTCGAAGCCATACTGGCCCAGAAACTGGCGCCCGGCGAAAGGCTGGGGGAGCAGGAGCTGGCCAACAACTTCGACGTCAGCCGCACCGTGGTGCGCGAAGCGCTGATGCAGCTGCAGGCCCGCGGCTTTGTCCAGGTCCAGGCCCGCAAGGGCTGGTATGTGGTCCAGCCCTCGGCCGCCGAGGCCAAGGACGCTTTCTCCGCGCGGCGCATCATCGAGACCGGCATATTGCAGGAGGCCGGCAAGCCGCTGCAGCGCGTCATCAGCCAGC
Organism: Comamonas sp.; assembly: GCA_019236485.1. Classification (GTDB taxonomy): domain Bacteria; phylum Pseudomonadota; class Gammaproteobacteria; order Burkholderiales; family Burkholderiaceae_C; genus Comamonas. The sequence continues at coordinate 730 of JAFAIY010000400.1, forward strand.
TGCGCCGCCACATCGCCCAGGAGCAGCAGGCGATTGCCGGCGCGGACAACGCCATGCGCGCTTTTCTGCTCGCGGATTTCCACGTCTGCCTGGCCGAGCAGATGGGCCACAGGCTGCTGGCCGACACGCTGCGCGACCTGACGGCGCGCACCACCCTCGCGGCCACGCTCTACCAGTCCACGCACAGCGCTAGCCAGTCCTGCGCCGAGCACGAGCGCATCGTGGCGGCCCTGGAGCGCGGCGACACCGAGGGCGCCAAGGCCTTGCTGCTGGAGCATATAGGCACGGTGGAGCGCTCGCTGGAAATCCGCGCGCCCGAAGCCTCGGACCCCGGCGACCGCCTGCGCGCCACGCTGGCGCCCGTGCTCAAACAGAGCCCGCTGCCGCACAAATGAAAAAGCCAGGGCCTGCCCTGGCTTTTCTGCAGCTCGCGCTGCGTGACCTCTGACCGGACTCAGCCCAGGTTCGGCGCCAGCGCCCGGCGCAGCTCCTCTATGCCCAGGCCGCGGCGCTCGGCCATATCCGCCAGCTGATCCTCGCCGATCTGGCCGACGTTGAAATACACCGCATCCGGGTGGCCCAGGTAGAAGCCGCTGACGCTGGAGGCCGGAAACATGGCCAGGCTTTCGGTCAGATGCATGCCGATTTCCTCGGCATTCAGCACCTTGAACAGATCGGTTTTGGCCGTGTGATCGGGGCAGGCCGGATAGCCGGGCGCGGGGCGTATGCCCTTGTACCGTTCCTTGATGAGCTCCTCATTCGTCAGGTTCTCATCTTCGGCATAGCCCCAGAGATCCTTGCGCACACGCTGGTGCAGGCATTCGGCAAAGGCCTCGGCCAGGCGGTCGGCCAGGGCCTTGAACATGATGCCGCTGTAGTCGTCCAGCGCGGCCTCGAATTCCTTGTCCTTTTTCTCGGCGCCTATGCCGGCCGTGACGGCGAACATGCCCGCGTAATCCGCAATACCGCTATCCCTGGTGGCCACGAAGTCGGCCAGGCAGCGGCTGGGGCGCACCACGGGCCGGCCATCCGGGCCGTCGACGGCCTGCTTTTCGGTCTGCTGGCGCATGCCGTACCAGGTACCGAGTACCTGGGTACGCGATTCATCGGTATAGAACACGATGTCGTCGCCCACGCGATTCGCCGGGAACAGGCCCATCACGCCATTGGCCTGCAGCCAGCGGCCTTCGACGATCTTCTTCAGCATGGCCTTGGCGTCCTCGAACACCTTGCGCGCCTGCTCGCCCACGATCTCATCGTCGAGGATGGCGGGGAAGGGGCCGGCCAGGTCCCAGGTCTGGAAGAACGGGCCCCAGTCTATGTACTGGGCGATCTCGGCCAGGTCGAAGTTCTTGAACACGCGGCGGCCCAGCACGCGCGGCAGCACGGGCGCATGGTGCGCAAAGTCCACGGGCGTGGCATTGGCGCGCGCCTTGTCCAGCGGCCACAGCGGCGTGGCTTTCTTGTTCGCATGCTGGGTGCGCACCTTGTCGTAGTCGGCGCTCAGCTCGTCCAGATAGGCCTGCTTGCCTTCGCCCAGCAGGCTTTGAGCCACGCTGACCGAGCGCGAGGCATCGGGCACGTAGACCACGGGGCCGTCGTACTTGGGCGCGATCTTCACGGCCGTGTGCACGCGCGAGCAGGTGGCGCCGCCGATCAGGAGCGGAATCTTCTTGATGCGGAAGTACTCGTCCTTGTCCATCTCGCCGGCCACATATTGCATCTCCTCGAGGCTGGGCGTGATCAGGCCCGACAGGCCGATGATGTCCGCACCCTCGGCCTTGGCACGCGCCAGGATCTCGTGGCAGGGCACCATCACGCCCATGTTGATGACCTCGAAGTTGTTGCACTGCAGGACCACGGTGACGATGTTCTTGCCGATGTCGTGCACATCGCCCTTGACGGTGGCGATCACGATCTTGCCCTTGCTCGACACATCCAGGCCCGCGGCCTCCTGCTGGCGCTTTTCCTCTTCGATATAGGGCACGAGATGGGCCACGGCCTGCTTCATCACGCGCGCGCTCTTGACCACCTGGGGCAGGAACATCTTGCCGGCGCCGAACAGGTCGCCGACCACGTTCATGCCGTCCATCAGCGGGCCTTCGATCACATGCAGCGGGCGGCCGCCGCCCTGCACCACGATCTGCTGGTAGGCCTCTTCGGTGTCTTCGGTGATGAAGTCGGTAATGCCGTGCACCAGCGCATGCGACAGGCGCTCGTTGACGGTCCTGGGATGCTCGGGCGTACCGCGCCATTCGAGTTTCTTGCTGTCGTCCTTGGCCGCGCCCTTGGCCTGGTCGGCGATCTCCAGCAGGCGCTCGGCCGCGTCGGGGCGGCGGTTCAGCACCACGTCTTCGACACGCTCGCGCAGCGTGGGCTCCAGCTCGTCATAGACGCCCACCATGCCGGCGTTGACGATGCCCATGTCCATGCCGGCCTTGATGGCGTGGTAGAGGAACACGGTATGGATGGCCTCGCGCACCGGGTCGTTGCCGCGGAAGGAAAAGCTCACGTTGGACACGCCGCCGCTGACCTTCGCGCCCGGCAGGTTGTGCTTGATCCAACGCGTGGCTTCGATGAAGTCCACGCCGTAGTTGTTGTGCTCTTCGATGCCCGTGGCCACCGCAAAGATATTGGGGTCGAAGATGATGTCCTCGGGCGCAAAGCCCACCTCGTCCACCAGCACGCGGTAGGCGCGCTCGCAGATCTCGGTCTTGCGCTCGTAGGTATCGGCCTGGCCCTTCTCGTCGAAAGCCATCACCACGGCGGCCGCGCCATAGCGCTTGATGAGCTTGGCATGGTGCTTGAACAGCTCCACGCCCTCCTTCATCGAAATCGAGTTGACGATGCCCTTGCCCTGCAGACAGCGCAGGCCGGCCTCGATCACCTCCCACTTGGAGCTGTCCACCATCACCGGCACCTTGGCGATATCGGGCTCGGAGGCGATCAGGTTCAGAAAGCGCACCATGGCGGCCTTGCTGTCCAGCATGGCCTCGTCCATGTTCACGTCGATGACCTGGGCGCCGTTCTCCACCTGCTGGCGCGCCACGGCCAGGGCCTCTTCGTACTGCTCGTTGAGGATCAAGCGCGCAAAAGCCTTGGAGCCGGTGACATTGGTGCGTTCGCCCACGTTGACGAACAGCGTGTCCTCGCCGATGAACACGGGCTCCAGGCCCGACAGGCGCATGGGAGCGATAGCAGTGGAAGGGGTAGCAGCGGACATCTGGCTCACCTGTATAAAAACCAAGGACAGAAGGAAAACAGGTGAGCGCCGTTGTCTGGGGACAGCCCGCGCGGGCGGGCTGCCGGCCCCAAGCCTGACGGCGGGTCGAGAGCTCAACCGGGCCGCTGCAGCGCTCCTTGGGGCGAAGCCTTCCATTCTAAGACGAGGCCGCTTGTCCGCGCCCGGGCCAGACTACCGGCTCCCTGGGGTTCGCGCGCCGCAGCCGGCATGTATCGCGAATCCAGCTATCGCGCTTCACATGCGGCAGCGCCTGCGGGCCCACGCAGCGGCGACCTGCCGGCCAGCGCCAAAGGGTCATATAAGGGCTTACCCTAGAATCCAACGTCCTCAAGAAGAACCGCCTGGAGAAGAGAAATGCACGTGAGCCTTGGTGCGTACTACACGCTTATTCTTGCCGTACTGGTGCTGATGCTGGGCAAGCTGCTGACGCGGCATATCCGCCTGCTGCGCGACTTCAACATCCCCGAACCCGTCTCCGGCGGCCTGGTCGTGGCGGCCGTGATCTTTGCCCTGCACCGGTTCATGGGCCTGAACCTGAGCCTGGAGTCCGGCCTGCAGTCGGCCTTCATGCTGGTGTTCTTCTCCTCCATAGGCCTGAGCGCCAACTTTGCTAAGCTGCGCGAAGGCGGCAAGGGCCTGCTGGTCTTCCCGCTGCTGATCGCGGTCTTCATCCTGGTACAGAACGGCGTGGGCGTGGGCCTGGCCACGCTGCTGGGGCTGGACCCGCTGCTGGGCCTGGTGACGGGCTCCATCACGCTGGTCGGCGGCCACGGCACGGCCGGCGCCTGGGGCTCGGTGCTCGAGACCCAGTACGGCCTGAGCGGCGCCACCACGCTGGGCATTGCCTGCGCCACGTTCGGCCTGGTCATTGGCGGCCTGCTCGGCGGTCCGCTGGCCAAGCATCTGATCACCCGCCACCGGCTGGCCCGGCCGCTCACCGAGTCCGAGCAGCAGCAGGCCGACGCCACCACCGTGAGCGAGGGCAGCGCGGTGGCCAACTTCGAATCCCCCAGCCATGCGCCGCGCCTGATCACGGCCGATGCCGCGGTGGAGACCCTGGCCCTGTTTGCGGCCTGCCTGGCTTTTGCCGAATTCATGACCGGGCTGACCAAGGGCTCGGCCATACAGCTGCCCACCTTCGTCTGGGCGCTGGGCGGCGGCGTGGTGATCCGCAATCTGCTGGACCATGTGTTCGGCTTCAAGGTCTTCGACCGCGCCATCGACGTGTTCGGCAATGCCTCGCTGTCCATCTATCTGGCCATCGCCCTGCTGTCGCTCAAGCTCTGGGAACTCAGCGATCTGGCCGGCCCGCTGGTGGTCATTTTGCTCGCGCAGACCCTGCTCATGGCGCTGTACGCGAGCCTGGTGACCTTCCGCATCATGGGCAAGGACTACGACGCGGCCGTGCTGGCCGCCGGCCACTGCGGCTTCGGCATGGGCGCCACGCCCACGGCCGTGGCCAATATGCAGGCCATCACCAACCAGTACGGCCCGTCGCACAAGGCCTTCATCCTGGTGCCGCTGGTGGGCGCTTTCTTCATAGACATCACCAACGCCTTTGTGCTGCAGCTCTGGATCAGCTTTCTGCGCTGATGCCAGCGCCGCAGCGCCATAGAAAAAGCCTGTTCCGGCCACACCGGAACAGGCTTTTTCTGCTGTCGACAACTGTAGGTAGCTTAGGCGCTCACACCCTGGGCCGATGCCGGCAGGCCGAACAGGCGGTCGAACGCCCAGTTGAAGGCAAAGGTATAGACCATGAAGAACACCAGCAGACCGGCTTCCATGACGGCGGCTTCCCACAGCGAGATGCCGAACCACCAGGCCATCAGCGGGATCAGCATGGCGGCGATGCCACCTTCAAAGCCGATGGCGTGCACCACGCGGCGCAGCACGGAACGGCCCTTGACGCTCTGGCGCGATTCCCATTTCTCGAACAGGTAGTTGAAGCTCAGATTCCAGCAGATCGCGATCACCGAAGCTGCCACGGCCATGACACCGGAATCGCTGGCCTTCTGGCCGATGGCCATGAAGATCAGACTGGAGACGATGATGGCAATGGTTTCGTACAGACCCACGTAGAGGATGCGACGCTTGGGGCCTTGAAGGCCCGAGGCCTTGGAGGGTGCCGCAAAGGCGGCGGTATTTTTGAGAGACGCGGCAGAGGAGGAAGCGGATGCCATCGCTGAGGCTTGTTGAGACATGGGCAGCAGTGTATGTTCTGAAAATTGAAGATAAAAGTCAGTTCCTTTCAATTTTTCTGACAAGTCAAAACCATGCCCTTCGCTGCCGACCAGATACCGCTGTTTCTCGCCGTGCTCGATGCGGGCTCCTTCTCGGCGGCCGCCCGCCAGCTGGGGCGCGTGCCTTCGGCCGTCAGCATGGCGATCGCCCAGCTCGAGGCCGAGCTGGACCTGCGACTGTTCGACCGCCGCGGACGCGAGCCCGTGCCCACCGCCGCGGCGCGCGCTCTGGAGCCTCAGGCGCGGCTGCTGGCCGAACAGCTGCAGCAGCTCAACTGGCAGGCCCAGGCCTTGCATGAAGGCCTGGAAGAGCGGTTGACCCTGGCCATCGCGCCCGAGCTGCTGGCCACACACTGGACCGGGCCGCTACACACACTGGTGCAGGAGTTTCCGGCCCTGCCCATCGAGGTGCTCGCCGCGCCCCAGGCCGATGCGCTGGAGCTGCTGCACGCGGGCCGGGCCCATCTGGCCCTGGTGTTCGAGCGCCCGGCCGTGGACGGGCGCGAAGGCTTCCAGGAAATGGGGCGCGAGACCCTGGTCGCCGTGATGGCGCCGCAGTTTGCGCCCTGGCAGCAGGCTCTGGCCGAGCACGGCCCGGGCGCGAAGCTGTCGGTGGAGCAGCTGGCCGCCACGCGCCAGGTCCTGGTCGCCAGCCGCGACCCGCAGCAGACCGATCCGCGCTTTGTGTTTGCGCGCCGGCTCTGGCGCACGGACAGCCACCAGGCCGCACTGGCCCTGATTTGCGCGGGCCTGGGCTGGGGCTGGCTGCCCAAGGGCCTGGTGGAAGCGCATATAGGCGCCGGCGCCCTGCTGGAGATTCCCGTGCAGAACCTGAGCAACGGCACCACGCTGTTTGTGGACTGGGTCTGGTCCAAGGAGCGCACCCAAGGCCTGGCCGCGCGCCGTTTTGTGCAGCTGCTGCGCGCGCGCTGAGCAGGGTCCGGATGACGCTGTTTGCGCCGCGTAGGTGACAGCCACCCCAGATCGCGAACATGATGTCGGTGTTTTGCGCTATTCATTCCGCAGCACAGGAGTCCCAGCCATGCCCCATCAGCCGGCCAATGCACCGAGTCCCTACCCCTTTGCGAGCCAGAACCCGGCCCTGCTCCAGCTCTGGCAGCGCTGGCAGCCGGGCGCAGCGCGCGACCATCGCGCGGCCCGCGCCGAGGCTGCGCCTCCCATCGATCTGCAGCAGTTCGACCCCGGAGCCAAGCCATTTTCCTCGGACCAGGGCAAGCAGGTCGACAAGGACCGAGTGAACCAGCTGGCCCTGGAGCTGGACGAGCTGCAGAACGTTTTTTACGCGGATCGCCGCTTCAAGCTGCTGGTCATACTCCAGGGCATGGACGCTGCCGGCAAGGACGGCACGCTGCGCGGCGTGTTCAGCCAGATGACGCCTCTGGGCGTGCGCACCGTGGGCTGGAAAGCCCCTACCGAGACCGAGAAGGCGCGCGACTATCTGTGGCGCATCCATCTGCAGATACCGGCCAACGGCGAAATCGTGGTCTTCAACCGCAGCCAGTACGAAGACGTGCTGGTGCCCGTGGTCAACCAGTGGATCACGCCCGAGCAGCAGGCCCAGCGCTATGCGCAGATCAACGACTTCGAGCGCATGCTCAGCGAAACCGGCACCGTGGTCGTCAAGTTCATGCTGCACATCAGCAAGGAAGAGCAGCGCCGGCGCCTGCAGGAGCGCCTGGACGATCCCTGCAAGCACTGGAAGTTCGACGAGAACGACCTCAAGGTCCGGGCCCAGTGGGACGAATATCAGCGCTCCTACTCCAGCCTGCTGGCCGCCACCCATACGCCCTGGGCGCCCTGGACCATAGTCCCGGCCGACTCCAAGACCCATCGCAATCTGATGATCGCCACCCTGCTGCGCGAGGTGCTCGGCAATCTGGAGCTGCACTACCCGCCCGGCGCGCCGGCGCTGGACAAGATCAAGGTGAAGTGAGGGCTGGGCTGGGCCAGGCCGGCCTGCACTACAGGCCGTAGTGCTCGCTGGTCTGGCCGCTGAGGGCTTTTTCCAACCGGTGCTGCATCAGCCAGCGGCCCCGGACCCGCTTGTAGCGCACGTCGTAATAGCCGGCCGCCGTACGCTGGCCGAAATGCTGCGCCGAGGCATTGAACAGGCCCAGCCACTGGAAATGCACGCGGCCATGGGCCTGGTCGCCATCTATGCGCAGACGCGGCAGATGCATGAAGTGCAGGCCTTTGTAGATGGCATCGATCTGGGTGCAGAAATCGGCCAGTTGCCGGGTGCCCGTGTAGACCAGGCGCTGGCCGCTGCCCACGGCCGCAAGTTCGAACACGCCGTCCTCGGTAAACACCGCGGCCCAGCTGGCGGCATCGCCGGCATCCCAGGCGCGCGCATATTCGGCCTCCAGGTCCATGATGGCCAGGCGCGCCTCGGCCTGCTCCAGACGCGCCTCGAGGGCGGCGATTGATGTGTCGCTCACTTCTGAACTCTCATGCGATGTTGAAGCGCCCGATTGGAGAGTTCTTTGGCCGGATCGAGGATTGGGAGTTTCCAGCTTTACCAAATGCTGCAGGGTTCACAGTATGGCGCCGGAACTCC
>JAFAIY010000540.1 GCA_019236485.1 Comamonas sp.
CGAGGGCGGCGATTGATGTGTCGCTCACTTCTGAACTCTCATGCGATGTTGAAGCGCCCGATTGGAGAGTTCTTTGGCCGGATCGAGGATTGGGAGTTTCCAGCTTTACCAAATGCTGCAGGGTTCACAGTATGGCGCCGGAACTCCAGCCCCAAGCCGACTGAGAGCCCATGACAGACAAGCACCTGGCGCTATCAAATCAGTGAGCACACGTGCCGCCGTAAGGCAAGATGATCGGGCCAGGGCCGCTTAAAACTGCCAGTCCAGCCGGCCCAGGCCGTCGAATTCCACGTCAAAACGCTGGCCTTGCTGGAGCTGCAGGCAGCCGCTCCAGCTTCCCGTGGTCACCACCGTGCCCGCAGGCACGCTGCCGTAGGCGCGCGCCACATGCTGCAGCCAGTCCACCAGCAGCCAGCAGGGATCGCCCAGGCTGTGGCTGCCGACAAAGCGCTGCGCCGCCCCGCCATCGACCCGGACCGTGCAGAGCTGCCGCGCCCAGTCACGTTCCTTGAGCAGCGCCGCCGGTTGCCATGCGCCCAGCGCCAGCCCGCCATGGCATTGGCCGTCGGCCAGCAAGGCCAGGGCCGGGGCCTGCAGGCCGTCGCGCCAGCGCACGTCCACCCATTCGATGGCCACGGCCACGCCGTCCAGCAGGGCCAGCGCGCCATCATCATCCAGCGCCGCGGCCTGCTCGGCCGTCACCGTCCGGCCCAGGCGCAGGGCGATTTCGGCCTCCGCCCCGCGCATATTGAAGACGGTCTGCGGCGCCGCGGCCGGCAAGCCGCCCTCGTGCACGCCGTTTTCCGGCAGGGCCACATGCAGCAGCGCGGCCTGGCGATCGGCGCCGCCCGATTTCCAGTAACGCGGTGCGCGCCCCGCAGGCCACCAGTTCCAGGCACGGGCCAGCGCACTCTGCACGGCGCGCGCGTCGGCCTCGCCGCGCATCAGCGGCGCCACATCAGCGCCCGAACTCATTTTTTCGCCCAGCTTGCGCGACCACCAGAGCGCATCGGCCGTGGCGTAAGCATCCTCATGCAGCTCGGGGGCGATCTGCTTCCAGTCGGGCAGCACATCCTCCTGGGTCTGCAACTCGGGCGCGAGACCCATGGGCGGGGTATTGGCGAAAGGCGCCGGACCGCACCAGCCGCTCTTGCAATCGTTGTTTTCAGACATGAGCGCAATCATGGCAAATTTCGTTTTTCCATGCCGGCAAGCCGGCACTCGGCCCATGCTTGTAAGTCTTCACCTTATGGTTATGCATTAATTGCATAAAACTGCAAGCATCTGGCCTTGGACAGGAAAATGAGGCCCGCGCACACTGTGAATCCCGGACGACGGCAGCGCAAAAAACACAGCCGTCGAACATCAGTCAACCAGGCCCACATCATGCAAGCCAAAGCCCCGTCGGCGCCCTCCGTGGCGCACGCCCTGCCTTCCTATCTCAACTCCGATCACCTCGGCCCCTGGGGCATCTACCTGCAGCAGGTAGACCGCGTCACGCCCTACCTGGGTTCGCTGGCGCGCTGGGTGGAAACGCTCAAGCGTCCCAAGCGTATCCTGATCGTCGACGTGCCCATCGAGATGGACGACGGACGCATCGCCCACTTTGAAGGTTACCGCGTGCAGCACAACCTGAGCCGCGGTCCCGGCAAGGGCGGCGTGCGCTTCCACCAGGACGTGACCCTGTCCGAAGTGATGGCCCTGTCGGCCTGGATGTCGGTCAAGAACGCGGCCGTGAACGTGCCCTACGGCGGTGCCAAGGGCGGCGTCCGCGTCGATCCGCGCACCCTGTCCAAGGCGGAGCTGGAGCGCCTGACGCGCCGCTACACCAGCGAGATCGGTCTGCTGATCGGCCCCTCCAAGGACATCCCTGCGCCCGACGTGAACACCAACGGCCAGATCATGTCCTGGATGATGGACACCTACTCCATGAACACCGGCGCCACGGCCACCGGCGTGGTCACGGGCAAGCCCGTGGACCTGGGCGGCTCGCTGGGCCGCGTGGAAGCCACGGGTCGCGGCGTGTTCACCGTGGGCACGGAAGCGGCCAAGCTCACCGGCCTGTCGGTGCCGGGCGCACGCGTTGCCGTGCAGGGCTTCGGCAATGTGGGCGGCACCGCAGGCAAGCTGTTTGCCGATGCCGGCGCCAAGGTCGTGGCCGTGCAGGACCATACGGGCACCATCCACAATGCCAACGGCCTGGACGTGACAGCTCTGCTCGAGCACGTGGCCAACACGGGCGGCGTGGGCGGTTTTGCCGGTGCCGAGGCCATGGACAACAACGCCTTCTGGGGCGTGGACTGCGACATCCTGATCCCCGCCGCGCTGGAAGGCCAGATCACCAAGGACAATGCCGGCCAGATCAAGGCCAAGATGGTGATCGAGGGCGCCAACGGCCCCACCACTCCCGAGGCCGACGACATCCTCAACGACAAGGGCGTGCTGGTGCTGCCCGATGTGATCGCCAATGCCGGCGGCGTGACGGTCAGCTACTTTGAATGGGTGCAGGACTTCTCCAGCTTCTTCTGGACCGAGGACGAGATCAACGCCCGTCTGGTGCGCATCATGCAGGAGGCCTTTGCCGGTATCTGGGCCGTGGCCCAGGAGCACAAGGTGACGCTGCGCACCGCCACCTTCATCGTGGCCTGCAAGCGCATCCTCCACGCCCGCGAAATGCGCGGTCTGTACCCATAAGCATCCCCTGAGGCGCTGCGCGCCTTCCCCTGGCCGGTCGTCCCTCTCTCTTCGGGAGAGGGACGACCGGCTCGCTGCGGGGCGGCGGGGCGGCGGGGCCGCCTAGGCCCTTGCTCGCTGTCTCTTTGTTTGGGATGGACCGCGCCAGCTTTAGCGCAGCCAGAACGAAAAAGGCCTTCTGTTTCCAGAAGGCCTTTTTATTGGTTGCGCGAGAAGGATTTGAACCTCCGACCTTTGGGTTATGAGCCCAACGAGCTACCAGACTGCTCCATCGCGCGGTAATTTTGTTCAACACAGCTGCTGTGTCGATGGGTTGAATTATAGCGCGAAATTGGCTTGTCATGCACGGCAGTTATATGAGCTCATCTTTGATACGGCTATTGGCTCTGAAATTTGTCGCCCTACCCAGGTCGCGAGCGGCAATTTGCCCTCTGTATAGTGGCCGACATGGCTAAAGAGAAAACCACCTTCACCTGCAATGCCTGCGGCGGCACCAGCCCACGCTGGCTGGGCAAGTGCCCCGGCTGTGGCGCCTGGAACACGCTGATCGAAACCGTGGCCGAATCCGCCTCGGGCGGCAAGAACCGCTTGAGCCAGCCCCAGGGCTATGCGGGCCTGGCCAATGCCCAGCCGGTCACACCGCTGTCGGCCATAGAGGCCCAGGACGTGGCGCGCACGCCCAGCGGCATCGAGGAGCTGGACCGGGTGCTGGGTGGCGGCGTGGTCGAGGGCGGCGTAGTCTTGATCGGCGGCGACCCAGGAATAGGCAAGTCCACACTTCTGCTGCAGGCCATGGATGCCTTGCATCGCTTAGGCCTGCCCACGCTATATGTGACGGGTGAGGAAAGCGGCGCCCAGGTGGCGCTGCGCTCGCGTCGCCTCGGGCTGGAGGCCAGCCAGGTCAATGTGCTGGCCGAGATCCAACTCGAGAAGATCCTGGCCACCATGGAGGCCACCCAGCCGGCCGTGGTCGTCATCGACTCGATTCAGACCGTGTATTCGGACCAGCTGTCCTCGGCGCCGGGCTCGGTGGCCCAGGTGCGCGAATGCGCGGCCCATCTGACGCGTGCGGCCAAGACCACGGGCATCACCATCATTCTGGTCGGCCATGTGACCAAGGACGGGGCACTGGCCGGCCCGCGCGTTCTCGAGCACATGGTGGACACGGTGCTCTACTTCGAGGGCGACACGCACAGCAATTTCCGCCTGGTGCGTGCCATCAAGAACCGCTTCGGCGCCGTCAACGAGATCGGCGTGTTCGCGATGACGGAAAAAGGCCTCAAGGGCGTGACCAACCCCAGCGCCATCTTTCTTTCCCAGCACAGCGAGCCCGTGCCCGGCTCCTGCGTGCTGGTGACGCTGGAGGGCACACGACCCATGCTGGTGGAGATCCAGGCCTTGGTGGACCAGGGCGGCCCGGCCGCGCGCCGGCTATCGGTGGGCCTGGACCGCGACCGCCTGGCCATGCTGCTGGCCGTGCTCAACCGCCATGCGGGCGTGGCCTGCGCCGATCAGGACGTGTTCGTCAACGCCGTGGGCGGCGTGCGCATCAACGAGCCGGCGGCTGACCTGTCGGTGATGTTGGCAATCACTTCCAGCCTGCGCGGCAAGGCTCTGCCCAAGGGCTTTATCGCTTTTGGCGAAGTCGGCCTGGCCGGCGAGGTGCGCCCCGCACCGCGCGGCCAGGAGCGATTGAAGGAGGCCGCCAAGCTGGGTTTCACCATGGCCGTGGTGCCCAAGGCCAACGCGCCCAAGAAAGCCATTCCCGGCCTGACCATCCATGCCGTGGAGCGCGTGGACGAGGCCATGAATATCGCTCGCGGCATGGCTTAGGCGCCCGGCTTA
>JAFAIY010000604.1 GCA_019236485.1 Comamonas sp.
CATCAGAGGCTGGTCCCCGCCGGTGCGGTATTGGCCGGTGCGGCCGCTGGCCTGCGCGGGCGAGCCGCCATGAAAGCCCACGGCGGGGCTGAGCATGGTCCAGTCCAGTCCGTCTTCCTTCTGCAGCTCGGTATACATATCGCGCGCCGCCGTGGCGCCGGGCTTGATGGCGGCCGGGAAGTCGAGAGAGTCCACTAGTTGCCGGCCGTTCACATACAGGCTGCCCGCGCCGCCCACAACCAGGTAGCGCTTGACGCCCGCGGCCTTGACGCCCGCCACAATCGCGCGCGAACCCTGCATGAAGTCGGCGTAGATATTGGGATTGGTCCAGCCCGCGTTATAGGCGCTCATCACCGCATCCGCCCCGGCAACAGCCTTCTGCACTTCAGCGGCCTGCAGCACATCGGCCTTGACGGCCTGCACATGTTCGCGCGGGGCCAGCTTTTCCGGCTGGCGCAGCAAAGCCACCACCTCATGCCCGCGGCGCAGCAGCTCTTCCAGCACGCCCGCCCCCACAAAACCCGTCGCGCCAATCAATGCCACTTTCATTTCAGAACTCCTTGCGTTTCAACAGGGTTAAAGATTAATCCGCTTGGTTTCAGAGAAAAACCCCTTTCACCCACGAAGACTTTGAAGTACAGCTTCAAAATAGGCCTGATGGAAGATTTCAAACGCATGGCCATCTTTGCCGCCGTCGTCGAGTGCGGCAGCATGAGCGCCGCCGCCCGCCTGCTCGATATGACGCCATCGGCCGTCAGCCAGCACATGCGCCAGCTGGAACAGGCCGCGGGCCTGACCCTGCTGCACCGCTCCACGCGCCAGCTGACCCTGACCGATGCGGGCCAGCGCTTTTACACCCAGTGCGCCACCATGTGCGAGGCCGCGGCAAGGGCCAGAGCCGAACTGGCCGCCGAGCACCAGCAGCCCAGCGGAGAACTGCGCCTGTCTGCGCCGGCCGGCTTTACCGCCCATGCGGTACCGGCCCTGGGTGCATGGCTGGCCCAGCACCCCGACCTGAGGCTGCGCCTGCTGATGGACGACGCGCCCATAGATCTGATCCAGGCCCGGGTCGACCTGGCCCTGCGCTTTGGCAATCTGCCCGACTCCAGCTGGGTGGCCCGCCGCCTGGGCCGCAGCCCCACCATCCTGTGTGCGGCGCCGCAATGGCTTCGGGACCATGGCCAGCTTCCCAGCCATCCCCGCGATCTGATGCAACTGCCCTGGCTGGACCTGAGCCGCGGCGAGTCGGCGCAGATGGACATGCACTGGCGTCGGCCGCAGACGGCCGAAGAATTCCAGCTGCAGCCGCTGCCGCGCATGACCAGCAACCACAGAGCGGCCGTGCAGCAGTTCTGCGAAGCAGGTCTGGGCCTGGCCCTGCTCTCTGCCCATGATGTGACGGCCAGCTTGAAACAGGGCCGACTCGTGCGGCTGTTGCCCGACTGGGACATGGGCACCATCGACATCTGGGCCGTCACTCCCCAGCGCAATGCCCTGCCGGCCAAGGTCCGCCAGGCCATAGCGGTGCTGCGCGATTACTTTGTCGGGCTGGACGGCATGCAGGCCGCGGAGAGCCAAGCCCTGTAACGCTATGGTTTCACAAGCATCCGGCGCTCGCCGTATCTGCATGATTAGCAAAAAAGCCTGGCCATGCGGGACATGGACAGGCTTTCGGAAACACCGGGCTCGGCCCGGCGGCACTCAAGCGTAGGTCATCAGTTCAGGTCGATGGGCGTCTTGTTGCCGTTCACATAGCGGCTCAGCGTATAGCTGGGGTTCTTCATCTCGCCGTTTTTCTCGAAAGCGATCTTGGAGGTCACGCCCGAGTAATCGGTCTTTTGCAGGAAGGGGATGTAGACCTTGGGATCCCAGGAGTTGGCACGCTTCATGGCGTCGGCCAGCAGCATGGTCGCGTCATAGAAATAGGGGCTGTAGACCTGGAACTGGCCTGGGTACTTGGCGTCGTAGCGCTTCTTCCACTCCATGCCACCGGGCATCTTGGCCAGCGAGGCACCGCCATCGGCGCAGACCACGTTCTCCAGCGGCTTGGCGCCTGCGGCCACCTTGGCCAGCTCGGTCACGCAGATGCCGTCGCCGCCGAACAGCTTGACGTCGTTCATGCCCAGCTGGGCCATCTGGCGCAGCATGGGACCGGCCTGGCCGTACATGCCGCCGTAGAAGATGGCATCGGGCTTCTTGGCCTTGATCGAGGTCAGAATGGCCATGAAGTCCGTGGCCTTGTCGTTGGTGAACTCGCTGGCGACGACCTTCACGCCCTGCTTTTCGGCATCCTTTTTGAACACATTGGCCAGGCCCTGGCCGTAAGCCGTGCGGTCGTCGATCACGGCCACGTTCTTGAGCTTGAGCGTCTTGGCCGCATAGCTGGCCAGCGCCGCGCCCAGGGCGTTGTCATTGGCGATCACGCGATAGGTGGTGTCCCAGCCCGGCTTGGTCAGGTCGGGGTTGGTGGCCGCGCCCGTGATCATGGGAATGCCGCAGTCATGGAACACCTTGGACGAGGGAATGGCCACGCCGGAGTTCAGGAAGGTGACGGCGCCGGCGATCTTTTCGTCGCACAGCTTCTGGGAAGCGGCCGTGCCCTGCTTGGGATCGGCCACGTCGTCCTCGGCCACGAGCACGAACTTGACCTTCTTGCCGGCGATTTCCATGCCCTTGGCATTCAGGTCGTCAATGGCCATACGCACGCCATTTTCATTGTCCTTGCCGAAGTTGGCCTGGGGGCCCGAGACCGGGCCTATGTGGCCGATCTTGATGATCTGCTCCTGGGCCATGACTGCCGTGCCCATACCTGCCACCACGGTCGCGATACACAATTTGCCAAAATTCTTCATTGCGCACTCCACTCGGTTGAGACAAGCCGTCACCTTATGCCCGGGCGCAAGCTGTTGGCAATGGCGCAATCACGAAGGAATCAGGACTGCGACAACAGCACAACAATCAGCGTTTTCATGGATCGGCAAGGCCGCCAAGCTGTGCTCAGCGGCCCTGAAAGCGCCGGAATGCCCGCGACGGGGCATCCCGAACGGCATCAGGCCGCCTTGACCTGCGGCAAGGCATCCACCTTGGCCAGCTGGTCCAGCGCACTCAGGCAGGCATGGGCCACTTCCACGCCCTTTTTCACGAAGTGCTGGCGAAAGAATTCCACATGGTCGCCATGCTCGTGGAAGTCGCGTGGCGTGAGCACGGCCGAGAACACGGGCACTTCGCTGTCCAGCTGCACGCGCATCAGACCGTCGATCACGGCCGAGGTCACGAACTCGTGGCGATAAATGCCGCCGTTGACGATCAACGCGCAGGCAATCACCGCATCGAAGCGGCCGCTTTGCACCAGCTTCTTGGCCAGCAGAGGAATCTCGAACGCACCGGGCACGGCGAAGTGCTCGATATTCGCGGCGGACACGCCCTGGGCCTGCAGCTCGGCCTGGGCCGAGTCGCGCGCCTGGTGCACCACTTCGGTGTGCCAGCTGGCGCTGATGAGGGCGATGCGGCTGCGGCCGGCCACGGCCTTCCAGGGCGTGCCCTGGGAAGTGCCATGGGTTTCAAAGTTCATGGAGACAGGGGTCTGATTCATGGTTTGCTTTCGAACAAATAGAGCCAATGAATCAGGGCGTGCGCGTTCGCACCCGTCCATGCGGCAGCGCGGTGGCTGAACCATGACTGGGCAGATGCTGCGCGATCTCTTTCATCCGGACTATGACCGTCGGCTCTGGCATCTCACCAGATCTGCTGACCCTGAGATCTCGGGCGAGACCACAGGCGCTCGCGGGCTGCTGCAGTCAATGTCGGGCATTGCTGCAGATACCGCCGGTGGGGAATTTCGCCCCGCCCTGAGAACGCTGCTTGGCGATGGAATTCATCGCCAGACGAAAAGCATTCTAGCGACGCCCGAGCA
>JAFAIY010000616.1 GCA_019236485.1 Comamonas sp.
TTGCCATCCACCTGCAGGGCCGTGGGATGGAACTGCATGAACTCCAGGTCGCGCAGCGCGCAGCCCGCGCGCCAGGCCATGGTCTGGCCGTCGCCCGTGGCGCCGGCGGGGTTGGTGGTGAAGGGGTAGATACGGCCCATGCCGCCGGTGGCCAGAATCGTGTGGCCCGCGTAGAGCGGCCGGCGGCTGCCGTCGGCCGCCTGAACCACGGCCCCCACGCATTGCCGGCCTTCGTCCTGCAGCAGCTCCAGCGCGCGGCAATGCTCAAGCAAGCTGATGTTGGCGCGCCGCCTGCAGGCCCGGAGCAGGGCCTGGTGCACGGCCAGGCCTGTGCGGTCGGCCGCATGGGCTATGCGCCGCGCACTGTGGCCGCCTTCGCGGGTCAGGTGCAGGCTGCCATTGGCCTGGGTGGTGAAGGCAATTTCGTGCTCCTGCAGCCAGGCAATCGCGGCCGGGCCCTGGGCCAGGATGCGGCGCACGGCGGCCTCGTCGCAGAGGCCGGCTCCGGCGGTCAGCGTGTCCTGCACATGGGCTTCGAGGCTGTCGTCGGCATCGAGCACGGCGGCTATGCCGCCCTGGGCCCAGGCGCTCGCGCATTCCTCGGCCCGGCCCTTGCTGAGCAGCGTGATGCGCAGCTGCGGCGGCAGGCTGAGCGCGGCCGTCATGCCGGCCAGCCCGGCGCCGATGATGAGCACATCGGTGCCAGCGATATCGTCATGCATGGTATTCACCTCAGGCCGGACCGAAGTTCTGGAACAGCGCCGTGTCGCGCGCCATATCGCCGCTGGACTGCACGCGCTGGCGCTGGGCGGCCGCGAACTGCAGCATGCGCTCTATGGGCTGGCGCGCGGCAAGGCCCAGATCCGCGTCGAGCGCTATGGCGCCCCGGCCCTGCTGCAGGGCCTGCTCCACGCCCTGCAGGCTGTTCATGGCCATCCAGGGGCAGAAGGCGCAGCTCTTGCAGCTGCCGCCGGTGCCGGCCGTGGGGGCGGCCATAAAGATCTTGTCCGGGTAGCGCTGGCGCATATCGTGAAGAATGCCCTGGTCGGTGGCCACGATGAAGCTGCGGGTGGGCAGACGGCCCACGGCGGCGATCAGCTGGGTGGTGGAGCCCACCACATCGGCCAGCGCGGTGACGGCCGCGGGCGACTCGGGGTGGACCAGGATCGCGGCCTCGGGGTGGGCATCGGCCAGGGCCTGCAGCTCCTCGGCCTTGAACTCGTCATGCACCACGCACGAGCCCTGCCACAGCAGCATGTCGGCGCCGGTCTGGCGCTGGATATGGGTGCCCAGGTGGCGGTCGGGAGCCCAGAGGATTTTTTCACCGCGCGCATGCAGGGCCGCGACTATGTCCTGCCCCACGGAGGAGGTGACCACCCAGTCTGCGCGCGCCTTGACGGCCGCGCTGGTATTGGCATAGACGACCACGGTGCGCTCGGGATGGGCGTCGCAGAAGCGGGCGAACTCCTCGGCCGGGCAGCCCAGGTCCAGCGAGCAGGTGGCATCGCCGTCGGGCATGAGCACGGTCTTGTCGGGGCTCAGGATCTTGGCGGTCTCGCCCATGAAGCGCACGCCCGCGACCACCAGGGTGGTGGCCGGATGCTCGGACCCGAAGCGGGCCATTTCCAGGGAATCGCCGACGCAGCCGCCGGTCTCGCGCGCCAGGTCCTGCAGCGTGCCGTCCACATAGTAGTGGGCAACCATGACGGCATTGCGCTGGCGCAGCAGCTCCTTGATGCGCTGCGCGGTCTGGCGCTGCTGCTCCGGGCTTTGCTCGGGCGGCAGCCTGGCCCAGGCCTGGCCTGGGCTGCACAGGCCGGCCGGCGTGGCTTGGTCGAAGGTAACGGTCTTGATCTCCATGGTCTCCATCCAGTTTCTTGCGGTGTGAAATATTTATGCTCTACTTGAGCATTATTTAACCGCGTTTTGCCCGCTTTGTCATCCCGGAAGACAGTTGAGGCGGCCACGGTCGGCCAGTTCGTGGCCGGGGTGAGCGCCGTACTGCGCTCTATCGCTGATGGATAAAGCGCAACATGCTTTTAAAGCAAGAGCATCAATGCGCTTGGGTCATCTGGTTCTGGCGCCAGGCCAGGCGCGTGGCGGCCAGGTCCCAGCCGCCCCAGCCGCAGGATTTGAAGAGCACGGCACCGGCCGGGCGGGGCCAGTCCTGCTGCACCACGGCCGCCAGGGTCGGCAGAGCGCTCACGTCTATGCCGGCCTGCAGCAGGTCGCCGGCCTCATGCACGGCATCTTCGGTGTCGACCACGATCTGCCCTGCGTCCTGCATGCTGCGGCATAGCTGGGGCGCGAGCTCCACCATCTGTGGCGTGAACGCGCCCACGGCGCAGACAAAGGCATCGGGGCGCGGCGCCTCGGTCAGCACCACGGCCTGGGCCGGGGTGCAGGTCACGATCAGCGGGCAATGCCGCACGGCCTGGGCCAGATCGTCGGCGATATGGGCCTGCAGGCCCAGGGCCTTGGCCTGCTCCAGAAGCTGGGCCGCGCTGGCCGCGCTGCGCGATCTGATCCAGACCTCGCGCGTGCCCAGGCCCTGGGCGAAAGCATGCAGATGGGCGCTGCCCTGAACGCCGGCGCCGACGATGAGCAAAGGGCCCGGGGCCGGGGCGCAAGCCTGCGCGCTGCCAGCAGCGAGACCGCGGCCGTGCGCCGGGCCGTGACCGTGGGGCCGTCCAGAATCAGCTGGCGCTGGCCGGTGGCTACATCGAACACCACGATATCGCCCTGAATCGTGGGGCGCATATGGGC
>JAFAIY010000653.1 GCA_019236485.1 Comamonas sp.
CGCCCCAGGACGGCGTGGCGTTTGTGATGCAGGTAGTCGTTCAGGCTCATGGTGTTTCTCCGGTTGGAAGGACGCCATGGTCGGCCAAGCCCGCGGCGCGGGCTACGAAGCTTTTTGAGCTTGCATATGCGCTTTTCGCATGCGAGGCCCTCCAGGTCCGGCTGCCGAATTTCTGCATATCGATACACGGATTCCTTCCTTGGCGAGGTGCTGGCCGCGGACCTATGGTGTTTGCACTTTCACTGATTTGCGGAGGGACGATATGGATGGATTTTTGCCCCTGACCCAGGGTGGGCCCTGGAAACGACGCCATTTCCTGGGGGCCGCAACCGCGGCGGGCGCCGCGGCCGGCCTGCTGCCGCTGGCCGTGCGCTCGCAGCCGCGCAAGATCACCCTAGCCTGGAGCCAGGCCAGCTTTTGCCAGGTGCCCGTGCCCATTGCGCTGGAGCGCGGCTTCTTCGAGAAGAACGGTCTGCAGGTGGAGGTGCTGAACTGGGGAGGCTCTGCCGACCAGTTGCTGGAAGCTCTGGCCACCGGCAAGGCCGAGGTCGGCGTGGGCCTGATCCACCGCTGGGTCAAGCCGCTGGAGGCAGGGCTGGATGTGAAGATCGTGGGCAGCGTGCACGGCGGCTGCCTGCGCCTGGTCGGTGTCAACGCCGCGGGCGTGACGCAGGACGTGAAGACGCTCAAGGGCAAGGTGATCGGCGTGTCCGACCTGAACAGCCCGGCCAAGCAGTTCTACGGCATCCACCTGGCCAGGAGAGGCCTGAACATCGACAAGGATGTGGAGTGGCGCGTCTTCCCCGCGGACCTGCTGGATGTGGCGGTGAAGAAGGGCGAGATCCACGCCATTGCCGACGGCGACCCCAATCTCTATCTGATCGAAAAGCGCAACCCCGGCGTGTTCACCGAGCTGGGCAACAGCGCCACGGGCGAATATGCCGAAAAGATCTGCTGCGTGCTGGGTGCCAGTGCCAAGTTCGTGCGCGATGACCGCAAAAGCGCTGCGGCCGTGGTGCGCGCCCTGGCCCAGGCGTCGGACTATGTGGCCGAGAACCCGAACGAGGCGGCCAGGATCTTTGCGCGCTACACGCCCAAGTTCGAAGTGCCGGACCTGCAGCGCCTGATTGCCGAGCTGACCTACAAGCACCATCCGCACGGCGGCCGCCTGCACGACGAGGTGCGCGACTTCGTCAGCGACTTCCGCTCTGCGGGCATTCTGAAGAAGAGCACCGACCCCGCACGCTTTGCGCGCCATATCACGCAGGACGTGCTGTCATGAGCGGCGCCCAAGCAGTTCTGGACCTGGGTGCGCCGGCGCAGGCGGTTGCCGACGCGCGTGCAGAAACGCCAGCCCCTTCCATCCGCACAGGCCTGTGGCGCCAGGGCCTGGCCGCAGCGCTGGCCTGGCTGCTGCTGGGTGGGCTGACCTGGCTGTGGCCGAACAAGGAAATCGGCTTCAGCGACTGGGCCTACACCACGGAATTTGCCGCGCTCACGGCCGCCGTCGCGCTGCTGCTGGCGGCCGTGGCCCTGGCGGGAGGGCGAGCGGGGCGGTTGCTGCTCTGGCTGCGTCCTGCCGGTGCCTGGCTGATCGCGGCGCCCCTGCTGCTGGCCGTGTGGGAGGTGGTGACGGCCAAGCTGGGGCTGCTGCCCCCGCCGTTCTTCGCGCCGCCGCAAAGCCTGCTGGAAGTCTATCTGGACGACTCGGCCCGGCTGGGCATATCGGTCGTCTACTCGCTGCGCCTGCTGCTGCAGGGCATTGTGATCGGCAGCGTGGTGGGCTTTGTCACCGGTGTCTGGGTGGGCTGGTCGCGCGTGGCCGGCTACTGGGTGCATCCGCTGCTGCGCTTTCTGGGGCCGGTGCCGGCATCGGCGCTGCTGCCGCTGGCCTTCTTCTTTGCGCCCAGCAGCCACAGTGCCGCGGTGTTCCTGATTGCGCTGGCCACTTTTTTCCCGGTGGCCGTGCTGACCTGGTCCGGGGTGGCCAACGTCAGCAAGAGCTACTACGACGTGGCCCGCACTCTGGGAGCCTCGGAGTGGTTTCTGGTGCTGCGCGTGGCCATCCCCGCGGCTCTGCCCCAGGTCTTCGTGGGTCTGTTCATGGGGCTGGGCGCTTCGTTTTCGGTGCTGATCACGGCCGAGATGATGGGCGTGAAGGCGGGGCTGGGCTGGTATCTGCAGTGGGCTCAGGGCTGGGCCGCCTACGCCAATATGTATGGCGCGCTGCTGGTGATGGCGGTGCTGTGCTCGGGGCTGATCACCCTGTTGTTCACCCTGCGTGACCGGCTGCTGGGCTGGCAGAAAGGAACCGTGAAATGGTGAATGCCACAAGCGAGCTGCAGCAGCCTGTGCAGGCCCTAGGCGCTGCAGGTGCGCGCATTGACATCGCCAATGTGTCGCACCACTTTGCCCAGCCCGGCGGGGCCAGCCTGCCGGTGCTCGATCATGTGAGTCTGCAGGTGAGGCCTGGTGAGTTCGTGGCGCTGCTGGGGCCCAGCGGCTGCGGCAAGTCCACCTTGCTGCGCCTGGTGGCGGGTCTGGAGCCGCCGGCTCACGGCCAGATCACACAGGACGGCCAGCCCATAGAGCGGCCCGATCCCTCACGCATCGTGGTCTTCCAGGATCCGACGCTGTTTCCCTGGCGCACGGTGCGTGACAACGTGGCCCTGGGCCTGCAGGCCCGCAAGGTGCCCAAGGACCAGCATGCGCGCGTCGACGAAGCTCTGGCGCTGGTGGGCCTGTCCGAGTTCGCGGCCAGCTATCCGCACCAGCTCTCGGGCGGCATGGCACAGCGTGCGGCCCTGGCGCGCGCGCTGGTCAACGAACCGCAGCTGCTGATACTGGACGAACCTCTGGGCAAGCTTGACTCGCTGACCCGGCTGTCCATGCAGGGCGAATTGCTCAAGCTGTGACAGCGTGCAGGCTTTTCGGTGCTGCTGGTCACGCACGATGTGGAAGAGGCGCTGTTCCTGGCCGACCGCGTGGTGGTGTTCTCACAGCGCCCGGCGCGCACGGTCACGGAGCTGACGGTGGACCTTCACCATCCGCGTCAGCGCACGCAGCCGCGCTTTGTCGAGCTGCGCCAGCAGGCGCTGCACCATCTCGGACTGGATGAAGTGGCCTGATGCCCGAGCGTGTAGCGGATGCCCCATGGCTGATCTGGATGCTGGAAGCCATCCATCGCGGGCAGTCCGGCCTGCTGCAGCTGCTGCATGGCCTGGGCTGGACGGGCGAAGTGGATGGACAGCCGGCCTGGCCATGGGCGCAACGCCTGGCCGGCGAATATCTGCTGGTGGACCAGGGCCAGGCTCGCCAGCTGGCCTGGAGCCTGGCGGCCGTGATCGCCGCACTGGCTCTGCTGGCTCTGGCGTTGCTGTGGCGGCGCCGGCGTGGCCACGGCCTGTGCTTGCTGGGGCTGGCATTGGCTGCCGTCGTGCTGGCGCCCTGGCCTTCGCGCCAGGTTCTGCTGGTGCGGGCCGCGCCTTCGAGCTTTCACCGCAATCCCTTGCCGTTCACCGACGCTGCCATCGTCCGCGGTGCGGCACAGTACCAGCGTCTGTGCCTGCAGTGCCATGGCGCCGCGGGCAACGGCCAGGGGCAGGATGCGGCGGCCCAGGCTGTGTGGCCGCCCAGCTTCATCGGCCCGCTGCTATGGCGCCGTGCAGACGGCGAGTTGCTGCAGGCCGTGCGCCATGGCGTGCAGGACAGTCAGGGGCGCACGACAATGCCGGGCTTTGCGGGGCAGCTATCGGTGGATCAGAGCTGGGAGCTGCTGCATTTTCTGCGTGCCCAGGCGGCGGGCCAGTTGCTGAGCGCCACCGGCAACTGGGCCCAGCCCATAGCCTTGCCGGACATGGAATTACGCTGCCACCGCTCCGACAAGACGCGGGTGCGGGACTGGCAGGGGCAGCGCTTGCGGCTGGTCAGTCTGGCCGATGCCGTGGAGCTGCCGCCCGACCCGCGCATGGTGACGTTGTGGCTGCCGCCGGCAGGGCCGCAACTGCCGGCCATTCCGGAGCCGGTGGACTGCATCGTCGCTTCGGCAGCGACGGCGCGGCAGGCCCTGGGTCTGGTGAACGCCGATACCGCGATGCGCGATGTGCAACTGCTGGCGGACAAGGCCGGCTGGCTGCGGGCGCGCAACAGCCGGGCCGCGGGCAACTGGAGCGATGAGGACCTGCTGTGCCGCAGCACGCAAGCGCCGGCGACCTCAGGGGCGCCGGTAGCCGAGGACAGCCTCACCCGCATTTTGCGGCTCATGGATGCGGAGCCGGTCCTCTATATCAAGGGCGGGCGGGTACATGGCCTGCGCTGATCTGGCGCGGCGCACGCGGTTGTGGCCCCGGACGGCTTCAGTCTTCGTGGTCTGCGTTCAGTTTCTGGCGCACGACCTCCGGCGTCAGCGTCGGGACGAAGCTCTCTATGAAATGATAGGCATAGTCGCGCAGCCAGATCCCGCGGCGCACGGCAATGCG
>JAFAIY010000033.1 GCA_019236485.1 Comamonas sp.
CGTTGGCGGCCTCGACGGTGCGGATCGCGGCATCGACCTCCAGACGCCCCACGTCGCGCGTGCCGGGCGCGACCTCGAGCGAGACGCGCAGATCCGGCGCCTCCTGGCGCAGCCGGCCGATGATGGGCAGCACGATGGGGCTCAGCAGCATGTCGGCCGTGGCCAGGCGCAGCTCTCCGGCCGCATGTACGCGGCCCTTGCCCAGAGCCTGGGCGCTGGCCAGCAGATGTTCTATCTCGCGTGCGCGCAAGGCCAGCTGCTGGCCCAGGGCCGTTGGCTGGACCCGCCCGCGCAGGCGCACGAAAAGGCGACCGCCGGATATGGCCTCCAGGCGCTGGACCTGCCGCCAGACGGTGGAATAGTCGAGACCCAGGTCGCGGGCTGCAGCCTTTAGGCTGCTGCCTGCAAGCAGGCTCAGCATCAGGCGCAAATCCTCCCAGGCCAGACGGGACTCCCGGTTTTGCATGGCTGCAATATTAGTTTTCGCCTCTGCGCAAGTAAACCCGAGCGTGGGCCGCACCCGGTCCCTATAGTGGCACTGAGTCCGTGCTTGGGCTCAGACCGATTCGGGTGTGGTGAGCTTCCGGCAAGCCGCTTACCGCATCAGATGCCATGCATCTGATTCCTGTTTTATGTGACGGCGCGGCTCTGGCTGAGTCTTGGGAATTTACATTGCCCGCAATCGAGCATCGGGTTCCGCGATGCGGCGGGCTTTGGGCTCGAGGCGTCTCGCATGGGGTCGCGCAGGCGCTTGGTATTGAAGGAGGGGGATCATGAAGCGTGTGATCGAGAAGAAAGCGATCCCGGCATGTCCGGGCAATGGCCCCGGGGTCCTGCAGGACGACAGTCTGTTGCCGCTGCGGGTTTGGGGGCAGCTCCTGTCATGAGTTCCGGCCTGGGCTCGCAGACGGAGCTGCCGCCACCGGTCGCGGCGGGCACCGCCGAGCGCTATTCCGCGTCGGCGCGCGTCCCCGTTCGCTGGCGGCGCTGGTATCTGCAGGGGCTGGCATGGGCGTTCGCGCTGTTCAGCACCCTGAGGATGCTGGCCTATCTGCCTACCGTTGCCACCATCGCGCGCAGCGGCGACTCGGCACAGCATTCGCTGTGGACCTGGCTGATCTGGATGGGCGCCAACCTGACCATGTCGGCATGGCTGTATGAGCACAACGGTTGCCGTATGGACAGGGCGATTGCGGTGAGCCTGGGCAATGCGGTGATGTGCCTGGGAACGGCCGTGGTCATCGCCTGGTATCGGTGGTGAGGCCGGGCAGCCTCTCGGCAATCCCCATGGGCCGGTTTTTCTGCGAGAACCGCGCTTAGCCAAACTGAATGCCTTGCGCCAGCGGCAGCTCGCGCGAGTAGTTGATGGTATTGGTCGTGCGGCGCATGTACTGCTTCCAGGCGTCCGAGCCGCTTTCGCGGTCGCCGCCGGTTTCCTTTTCGCCGCCAAAAGCCCCGCCTATCTCCGCGCCGCTGGGGCCTATGTTCACATTGGCCATGCCGCAGTCCGAGCCGGCCGCGCTCAGAAAGCTCTCCACCTCGCGCAGGTCGTTGGAAAAGATGCAGGACGACAGGCCTTGCGGTACGTCGTTGTTCCAGGCAATGGCCTGCTCCAGATCTTCATAGGTCAGCACATAGAGCAGGGGGCCAAAGGTCTCATGCTTCACGATGGCCGTCTGCGCGGGCATGTCCATGATGGCGGGCGCCACGTAAAAGCCCTGGGGGAACTGCTCGGCGAGCACGCGCTGGCCGCCGCTCAGCAGCTGGCCGCCTTGCTGCCGGGCCTGGGCGATGGAGGCCTGCAGCGCGTTGAAAGCCGCCTCGTCGATCAGCGGCCCCACCAGGGTGCCGGGCTGCAGCGGATCGCCTATGCGCAGGCTGGCATAGGCCTGTAGCAGCTTGTCCAGCAGCGCCTGCTTCACCTCACGGTGCACGATCAGCCGCCGCAGCGAGGTGCAGCGCTGGCCCGCCGTACCTACGGCGCTGAAGACTATGGCGCGCACGGCCAGGTCCAGATCGGCGGCCGGAGTCACCAGCATGGCGTTGTTGCCGCCCAGCTCCAGAATGCGCTTGCCGAAACGCGAAGCCACCTTGGGTCCCACGCTGCGGCCCATGCGGGTGGAGCCCGTGGCCGACACCAGGGCGATCTGCGGGCTGTCCACCAGGGCCTCGGCCACGGCGCTGCCGCCGAGGACGATCTGCGCCAGGCCCGCTGGCGCGCGCTCGCCAAACCGGGCGATGGCGCGCTCCAGCGCCTTGAAAGTGGCCAGGCCGGCCAGCGGCGCTTTTTCCGAAGGCTTGAAGATCACGGGATTGCCGCAGACCAGAGCCAGCGCCGCATTCCAGGCAAATACCGCGCTGGGAAAGTTGAAGGCCGTGATGACGGCCACCGGTCCCAGCGGGTGGTATTGCTCCATGATGCGGTGGCCGGGCCGCTCGGAAACTATGGTCTTGCCATGCAGCTGACGCGACAGGCCCAGCGCGAATTCGCAGATGTCCACGGCCTCCTGCACCTCGCCCTGGCCTTCCTGCACGATCTTGCCCACCTCGCGCGAGATCACATGGCCTATGTCGGCCTTGGCGCGGCGCAGCTCCTCGCCCCAGAGCCGCACCAGCTCGCCGCGCACCGGTGCGGGCACCAGGCGCCACTGCTTGAAGGCCTGGGCCGCGGCATTGATGACGGCGGGCATGGTTGCAGCAGGCTGGGCCTTGAGCCGGGCCAG
Organism: Comamonas sp.; assembly: GCA_019236485.1. Lineage (GTDB taxonomy): Bacteria > Pseudomonadota > Gammaproteobacteria > Burkholderiales > Burkholderiaceae_C > Comamonas. Next base: position 2,724 of record JAFAIY010000033.1, read on the forward strand.
CTCGGCCCCGTCTATGGGCGAGCGCACGCTGAGGTCCGTGCCGCGCAGCAGGGACAGCTCGATGCCGCAGCGCTGCAGCACATTGGAGAAATCAGCGGATGGCGATGCGGTCATGGGCGCTCCTGTGAGGTTCAGTACTGGGGAACATGGGTGTGGATGGCGGGCGCGGCCGGAACCGGGCCGGCGCCGGTGTGGGACGGATCCTGCAGACCCTCAAAGTAATGCCCGGCGCGGGTGGCCAGCAAGGCGGAAAGCGTGCATTGCTCCTGGCGCACAAAACCGTGCTGCGGCAGCTGGCCCGCGGCGAACAGCTCCACCGCACCCAGCACGCCGGCGGCCGTGGTCAGCTCGATGGCCGTGCGCTGCCTGCCGCGCAGTGCTGCGCCATAGATGCGGGCCCTGCGCATCTCCTGCTCCAGCCGTCCGCCCTGCAGGCCGGTGGCCGCGGCGGCAATCACCACCACATCGTCGCGGCTGTGGGGCACGGCGCCTTCCAGCACCTGGCGCAGCAGATCGCGGCGCTCTATCAGGCGCAGGCCGTGCAGCAGCAGCTGCATGGCGTCGCGGTGGCCGGGGTGGCGCAGGGTCTTGTAGCTCAGATTGCGCACGCGGCCCTTGAGCGTCTCGCACAGCGTGCCCAGACCGCCCGAGGTGTTGAAGGCCTCGAAGGCCTGGCCGTCCAGGCTCCAGCTCTCAAGTCCTTCCAGCGGCTGGAGCTGCACCGGCTGGCCGTTCACGATGGCATCGCAGGGGTTGCAGTACTCGTTGATGAGGCCGTCTATGCTCCAGGTGAAGTGGTAGCGCAGCGCATTCGTGGCATGGCGGGTCAGCGCCCCCACGCGCAGCTGCAGGTCGTGGAGCTCGTCGAACTGCTCGGCCAGATGCTCGCCCAGCATGCCGATCAGGCCCGGCGCCAGCCCGCACTGCGGCATCAGCACGGCTTTGGCGTGCGGCGCCAGGGCTCTGATGGCGCGCGTGGCCGCCACATCCTCGGTCAGGTCGAAATAGTGCACGCCATGCAGGGCCGCTGCCGTGGCCACCCGCGCCGCGCAGAAAAAAGGCAGGGCGTTGATGAGCAGCCGGTGCTGCTGCAGGGCCTGCGCCAGCGCGCCGTCGCTTTGCACATCGAGCTGCAGGCGCTTGATCTGCGGGTCGCTGCCGGCCGGCGGGGCCTGCATATCGGCCAGCGTGACCGAGACCCCATGCAGCTCGGCCAGCATGTCGGCAATCGTCGAGCCTATCTTGCCGGCACCGAGGACGAGGATGTTTTCCAGAGGAGCTTGCATCATGATCTCCTTGAGCTTTTGCCGCTGGCGGAATGGCCGCGACTTGCGCCAATCCGCCCCGGGCAGAAGGCTCGCTTGCCGGCGTAGCGTGGATGTTGGCGCAGGTCCTGATGATTTTTGAGAGCTTTGCGGGCCGGTGTCAACGAGTCGCGGGAATTCGCCGGGCATAAAAAAGCCGCAGGGCTTTCACCCTGCGGCAAGCTTAGGAGAAGCAAGTCTGGAATCAGGGCATCACTTTTTCTGCAGCATCTTGATGACGCTGGAGAAGTCTTCGGCGCCATGGCCGGCCAGGCTGTGCGCCGCATAGACGGCGCGCGCCATGCCGCCCAGCGGGGTGCTGGTCCTGGTGGCGATGGCAGTTTCCTGGGCCAGGCCCAGGTCCTTGAGCATCAGATCCGTGCCGAAGCCGCCCGCATAGCCTTTGCTGGCGGGAGCGTTCTCGTGCACGCCGGGGAAGGGGTTGTATTTTTCCAGCGCCCAGTTGCCGCCCGAGCTGCGGCGCATGATCTCGGACAGCACCTTGGGGTCCAGGCCGTTGGCCACGCCCAGGGCAATGGCCTCGCTGGTGCCGACCATCAGAATGCCCAGCAGCATGTTGTTGCAGATCTTGGCGGTCTGGCCTGCGCCCACGGCGCCGGCATGGAAGATGTTGGCCCCCATTTTTTCCAGCAGCGGGCGTGCGCGCTCCAGATCGGCGTCGCTGCCGCCCACCATAAAGGTCAGGGTGCCCGCAATCGCGCCGCCCGTGCCGCCCGAGACGGGCGCGTCGATAAAACCTATGCCGGCTGCCGCGGCCGCCTTGGCCACCTTCTGGCTGGTGGCTGCGGCAATGGTCGAGCTGTCGATGACCAGCACGCCCTTGGCGATATGGGGCAGCAGGCCGGCCGCGCCGTCACGGCCCAGATACAGGCCTTCCACATGCTGGCTGGCCGGCAGCATGGAGATCACGACCTCGGCGCCCTTGACCGCATCCTCGGCGCTGGCCGCGGCCTGGCAACCGGCGCCGGCGACCTTGGTCACGGCGTCCGGGCTCAGGTCGAAGGCTTTGACGCTGTGGCCGGCCTTGGCCAGGTTGATGGCCATGGGTGCGCCCATATGGCCCAGACCGATAAAAGCGATTTGCATATATGTCTCCTTGGTTGGCTTATGAAATTGATAGCTGCCTGCGCTTGTCATGCAAGCGTTTGAGGCTGTCTATGCCTGGTTTTCGATCTCGGCTCCCTGGTCGCGCAGCAGGCTGCGCAAGATGCTGCGGTGGCAATGGGCCTCGTCCTCGCAATAGCAGCCCAGGGAAAACGCGCTGCTTTGCGATAGCGCGGCCAGCAGTGCCAGCGTGTGCCGGGCCGGGGACTCGGCCAGCTGCTTGCGGAACTGCTTTTCGAACTGCACCCAGAGCTTGTCGGCCTCGGCGCTCTGGCCGGCGGCGCGCAGCTTGATGGACTGCAGCGCCTGCTGCATCAGATCCGCTTCGGGCGAGAGTTCCGGATACCAGACGTCGTAGTAGTTGCGGCTTGCAAACTCGGTTTTGGGCACGCCGCGTGGTGGGCGGCGCACCGTGCCTATGCGCAGGCCTTCGCCGGGACTGCGCTCGCTGCCGAGTCGAACAATGCGTATGGCCATATGCTGTGTCCTTGCCTTATTCGCTGCCGAAGATGGGATGTTTTCTACGCTTGCCGGCCCTTGCAGCGGGCTTGGGCGGATCGCTCTCCGAGAGCTGGGCTTTTTTGCGCCGCGGCGATGCCTTGGCCTGCGGGTTATAGGCCAGGGCCTCGTGCAGCCAGAAGTTCCAGTGCTCGCGGCTCGCATAGCCGTCGCTGCTGACCCAGAAATAGCCCTGCATGCCGCCGCCCGGAGACAGCTCGCGCAGGCCCTGCATTTCGAGGAATTCACCATGCCGCTCGGGCGGCAGGCGCACCAGCAGCTCCTCGTTCTTCACGCCCAGGCAGAGCTTGCCGTCCACGAAAAAGCAGTAGCTGCCGAACAGCGTGCGCTCTTCCAGGGCCTCCACGCCGCCCAGCGCCTGCTCCAGGCTTTCGCGCAGCGCATGGATGAGCTGCAGGCTCTGGTCCGAGAGTGGGCGGGTGGGCATGGTCAGACCCGCTCCAGCGCGTTATGGGGTGGTGGCGGCAGCTCCAGGCGTACCGCATCATGGGGCTGTACGGGGCCGCCTTGCAGCACTATGCCCATCACGCCGGTCTTGCATATCAGCCGCCCGTCGGCCATCCGCTCCAGCATGGCGGCAAGCAGGCCGGGGCGGAAGCCGTCGATCTGCGCGCAGGGATTGCGCAGCCCGGTGAGCTCGACCACCGGGCCTTGCGAGAAGTGCAACCGGGTCCCCCTGGGCAGGGCAATCAGCTCGCGCCAGCCCAGGCCGGGTGCGTCCGCCAGACTGATGTTTTCGCCCAGCTGGCCCGGCCCCACGGCAAAGCCCAGAGTCTCCAGATGCCCAAACAGCGCTGCGCTGATCAGATGGACCTGGCGCAGATTGGGCTGCTCGGGGTCGGCCTTGACGCGCGAGCGGTGCTGGACCTTGAGTCCCCAATGCGCATCGCCGACGACGCCGAACCCCGGCTGCAGCTCGATGGCGCCGACGCTGCGCTTGCTGAAGCGGTGCTCGCGGTCGCGGTGCACGGCCAGGACGGTGGTTTCGGGCGCGGGGCTTGGCATATCGTGTCGCCGTTGGGTGGACCAGGGCTTAACGTATGGCCTCGGGGGCGTCGCCGTCAAGCATGCGCCGCGCAATGATGACGCGCATGATCTCGTTCGTGCCTTCGAGGATCTGGTGCACGCGCGCATCGCGCATCAAGCGCTCCAGCGGGTACTCGCGGATATAGCCGTAGCCGCCGTGCAGCTGCAGCGCCTCGTTGCAGACCATAAAGCCCGCGTCGGTCGCAAAGCGCTTGGCCATGGCGCAGTAGGTCGAGGCATCGCGCGCGCCGGCATCGAGCTTGCTCGCAGCCAGGCGCACCATCTGGCGCGCGGCCACGAGTTCGGTGGCCATATCGGCCAGCTTGAACTGCAGCGCCTGGAAGCTGGCGATGGGTTTGCCGAACTGCTTGCGCTCCTGCATGTATTGCTGGGCCTGGCTCAGCGCGCCCTGGGCCGCGCCCACCGAGCAGGTGGCGATGTTGATGCGTCCGCCGTCCAGCCCCTTCATCGCGATCTTGAAGCCTTCGCCCTCGCGGCCCAGCAGATTGCGCGCGGGAATGCGCACATTGTCGAAGTTGATCACGCGCGTGGGCTGGCTGTTCCAGCCCATCTTCTCTTCCAGCTTGCCGTAGCTCACGCCTTGGGCGTTGGCGGGCACGACAAAGGCCGAGATGCCGCCGGCCCCCGAAGCCGCGTCCCCGGTGCGGGCCATCAGCACCAGCACGTCCGTCGATCCCGCGCCGCTGATAAAGGCCTTGGCGCCGTTGATCACATATTCGTGGCCGACTAGCTCGGCCCGGGTCTTGATGGAGGCCGCGTCCGAACCCGCGCCGGGCTCGGTCAGGCAGTAGCTGGCGAGCTTTTGCCCGCTGGTCAGCGCCTCGCCCCATTCGGCACGGACCTCGTCGGTGGCCCAGGTGCCCAGCATCCAGGTCGCCATATTGTGGATGGTGATGAAGGCCGTGGTGGAGGGGTCGACGGCGGCGAGCTCCTCGAAGACCAGGGTCGCATCCAGGCGCGGCAGGGCCAGGCCGCCCGCGTTCTCGGGTGCGTACAGGCCGCAAAAGCCCAGCTCGCCAGCCTTAGCAATGGCTGCGCGCGGGAAGATATGCTCGCGGTCCCACTCGGCCGCATGGGGCGCCAGCTGGTCTTTGGCGAAAGCGCGGGCCGCGTCGGCAAAAGCGCGCTGATCTTCGCTCAGTTCAAAGTCCATCGTCTCTCTCCTTCTTGTTTTATGCGGCTGCAGCACTTATGGATCAGGCGCTGGCAGCTATTGAATTCATAGTCATTGGGGCGGTCCCTGGTGCAGCCAGCGTTTGAGCACCGCGTCGCGCGCCTTGATCTGCTGCACCAGGCACTCGTGGTAGCGGCGCGGCCAGTCTTGCTGGGCCTCGAAGCCGGCCTGGGCCTGCTTGCACTGCTGAATGCGGTGGCGCGTCCATTCGGCCTGGTCCTTGCGCAGGGTCGGGCGCTCGTGGGCCGAGAGCGCGCGCATCACGTCGCCATACAGGATCTGGTTGTCGGTGTCGGCCAGCTGGAAGGCCTTGACGGCGCAGGCATTGGTCTGGCTGACCGTGCCGCCGGGCACGCAGTCGCTGCCGGCCTGGGCATGGGCTTGCAGGCCCTGGAATGCTGTTAAAACCATAGCTGCCATCGCTTTGCTGACAATCGCTTTAGGCCGTCCGGTGTAAGAAGTTCGGATCCATGAAATCATGCGCCCATCATCGCAGGCTAGCAGCGGGGCCGGCCGCTCATGGCTGACGCCTGTGCCAGCTCTCGAGTTCGGCCGTGCGCTTGCGCGCCGCTTTTTCCAGGCAGCGATTGAAGATCAACGGCCAGATGGAGCCACCGTCATAGGCCTTGGCGGCGCGCTTGCATGCTGGGTCGCGCCCGCGCAGCCAGCGGCGCTGCTCGCTGCGCAGGGCATCGCGCATCGGCGGCGACAGCGAATCCATGACCTCGCGGTAGCGGGCGTTGAGCGCCGCGTCGGCCGCCTGGTAGTCCAGCGCCGCGCAGTCGTTCATCTGCTGCTGCTTGCCGTCGGGCTTGCAGTCGTAGACATAGGCATAGGGGTCGGCTGCCGCCCGCGCGCCAGGGGCGAGCAGGGCGGCTGCCGCGGCCAGGCCTGCGGCTGCGGCACGCAAACTCAAGATCACTTGAGGCTGATGGTGGTGTTCACGCCGTGGCTGGTGACGTCGTCGTCGAACCAGCGCTCGGTCACCGTCTTGGTCTGGGTGTAGAACATCACCACCTGCTTGCCGTAGGGACCCAGATCGCCGAGCTTGGAAGCGCGGCTGCCGGTGAACGAGAACAGGGGCACGGGCACGGGAATCGGCACGTTGATGCCGACCTGGCCCACGTCGATGTCTTCCTGGAACTTGCGCGCCGCGGCACCGCTTTGGGTGAAGATGGCCGTGCCGTTGCCGTTGGGGTTGGCGTTGATGAATTCGATAGCCTGATCCATGTCCTCGGCCGCCACCAGGCACAGCACGGGGCCGAAGATTTCCTGGTCGTAGATGCTCATGCCGCGCTGGACGCCGCTGAAGATGGTGGGGCCGACAAAGTTGCCCTGGCTATAGCCCGGGATGCAGGGCTTGCGGCCGTCGAGTTCCAGCGTCGCGCCTTCGGCCAGGCCGCGGTCGATCAGACCCTCGACGCGCGACAGCGCCTGGCAGGAGACCAGGGGGCCCACATCGGTGCCGGGCTCGGTGCCGCCGCTGACCTTGAGCGTCTTGGCCTTCTCGACCAGATCGGGAATCCATTTCTGTGCCTCGCCCACCAGCACCGCCACCGACAGGGCCATGCAGCGCTGGCCCGCGGCGCCGAAAGCCGCGCCGGCCAGGGCGTTGAGCGTCTGTTCCTTGTTGGCGTCGGGCAGCACGATGGCGTGGTTCTTGGCGCCCATCATGCATTGCACGCGCTTGCCGGCCAGCGAGGCGCGGTTGTAGACATGGGTGCCGACCTTGGTCGAGCCCACAAAGCTGATGGCCTTGATGTCGGGGTGATCGCAGATGGCGTTGACCACGTCCTCGCCGCCGTGCACCACGTTGAGCACGCCCGGGGGCACGCCGGCCTCCAGCGCGAGTTCGGCCAGGCGCATGGTGACCATGGGGTCCTGCTCGGAGGGCTTGAGGATGAAGGTATTGCCCGTGGCGATGGCCATGGGGAACATCCACAGCGGAATCATGGCGGGGAAGTTGAACGGGGTGATGCCCGCGCACACGCCCAGGGGCTGCAGAATCGAATAGGTGTCCACGCCGTTGGCCACGTTGTTGGCCAGCTCGCCCAGCTGCAGCGTGCCGATATTGGCCGCATGCTCCACGACTTCTAGGCCGCGGAACACATCGCCCTCGGCGTCGGGCAGGGTCTTGCCCTGTTCGGCCGTCAGCAGGGCGGCCAGCTCCTTCATGTTTTCACGGATCAGCTGCTGCAGCTTCAGGAAGATGCGGGCACGCGCGCCGATCGGGGTCTTCTTCCAGGTCTTGAAAGCTTGCTTGGCATTGGCCACGGCGGCATCGACCTCCTGGGGCGTGGCAAAGGGCACGCGCGCCAGCACTTCCTGGGTGGCGGGGTTGACCACATCGCGCCACTGGGTGGTTTGGGATTCGACCATCTGCCCGTTGATGAGCAGCTTGACCGTGGGCGCCAGGACCTTGGCGGAAGTAGGTGCGTTCATGACGTGTCTCCGTTGGTGAATTTGTACCCCATGGTATGTGTGCGCTTTTGCGCATGCAATAGTCTTTGCTGCACATGGGATGTGCAAATTTGCACAAGCGAATTCGAGGACCGCCATCCATTGGGCGATGGAGTTTTTGCCTGGCGGCAGCCGCACAGCCCTGCCAGTTCAAGCCCCGAGTCCGGCGCACCCGAGGGCCGGCCGCGTCCATCAGGGCCCGGGTTCGCAAAGCAGCAGAGAAACGGGCTGTGATATCTGCCGCGTCATCCACCACACCCATAGCGCGAGCAGGCTGACCGCCGCGCCCAGCAGGCATACGCCCTGCCAGCCCGCCCGGGCATAGGCCATGGTGCTGGCGAGGGCTCCGAGCCCGCTGCCCACGGCATAAAACAGCATGTACAGGCTGATCAGTCTGCCGTGCGCCTCGGGGCGCGGGCGCAGAATCAGGCTCTGATTCGTCACATGCAGGGCTTGACCGCCCAGGTCCAGCAGCACGATGCCTAGGATTAGGGCCCAGAGTGACGACTGCAGCAGCGAAAGCGGCCACCAGGCCAGCAGCAGCGTGAGCAGGGCCGCTGCAGTCGTGCGTTGGGCATGGCCGCGGTCGGCCCATAGACCTGCGCGGGCCGCCATCAGCGCGCCAACCACGCCGGCCAGCCCGAAAGCGCCAATGGCGGTGCGCGAAAAATGATAGGGAGCGGCACTCAGCGGCAGAACCAGTGCGCTCCAGAAGATATTGAAAGCTGCAAACATCAGCAGCGCCAGCAGGCCGCGCACCTGCAGCAGTTTCTCCTGCCGCAGCAGCGTGAACATGGAGGCGAGCAGGTCGCGGTAGCGCAGCCCGCCGGCGGCCGCCGCAGAAAGCGGGAGCGAGGGCAGCTGCTTCCATAGCAGCAGCGCCATGCCAAGCATCAGCAGGCCGGCGAGCAGATAGACGCTGCGCCAGCCAGCCAGGTCGCTGACCGCACCCGCAAACACTCGCGCCAGCAGCAGGCCTATGAAGACGCCGCTTTGTGCCGTGCCAACCACACGGCCCTGCTCATGCGCGCCGGCCGCGCTGGCGGCATAGGCAATCAGTCCCTGGGTCATGGCCGTGCCCAGCAGGCCTACGAGCAGCATGCCTGCCAGCAACACAGGCCGGGACGATGCCAGCCCCACCAGCGCCAGCGCCGCTACCAGGGCCAGCAGCTGTACCAGCAGCAGACGGCGCCGGTTCAGCAGATCACCTAGCGGCACCAGCAGCAGCAAGGCCAGAGCGCAACCGGCCTGGGTGGCCGTTACCACGCCGCCCACGGCGGCCAGCGGGATCTGAAAGTCGCTGGCCAGCGCTTCCAGCAGCGGCTGGGCGTAGTACACATTGGCCACGCTCAGCCCGCAGGCTGCCGCGAGCAGCAGCACCAGGCTGGCGCGCATGTGCGCAGCTGCTTGGGCCTGACGGGCCGAATCTGGATCGGGGAATGGCATGGTGGGAATTTGGTTGCAAATTAAAACCGATTGCATGCTATGCGATGCAGTTTTAAAATGCAACCAAAATTCATTCACTAAGCGATGCATTCACTCGCATCGGCATCCTCAGGAGCTTCCATGCCCAGTCGCCAGCCCAGGAATCCCGAGCCCTGTCCCGTTGCGCGCTCCGTGGAGCTGATAGGCGACCGCTGGTCGCTGCTTATCGTGCGCGACGCATTTGACGGCATGCGCCGTTTCGGCGACTTTCAGCGCAGCCTGGGCGTGGCCCGCAACATCCTTGCCGACCGGCTGCGCAAGCTGGTCGACGCCGGGATTCTGGAAACCGAGGCCGCTGCCGAAGGCTCGGCCTATCAGGCCTATGTGCTGACGCCGCGTGGGCAAAGCCTGTTCCCCCTGGTGCTGGCCCTGCGCCAATGGGGAGAAACGCATTTGTTTGCGCCGGGCGAAGCGCATTCGCAACTGCTGGACCGGCGCACAGGCCAGCCCGTGCCCACCATGCGGGTGCTGGATGCGCAGGGGGCCGAGCTGTTGCCCGAGCAGTCCGAGGTGCGCAAGCTGGAGCGGACGGGCGAATGACACAGGCCCGGCCGGAAGACGTCGCCGCCATGAGCGTGGTGGTTGTGGGCACCAGCGGCGCAGGCAAATCCATATTGCGGCATCGCTGGCCGGCTGCCCCATTGAAGCTGGATCGCTTTTACCGGAGCCCGCAATGGCGGCCTGTGTCGGCGCAGGCTGCGTATTCTGGTTGAGCTGACTGGTCCGCTGGTTGTGACCGGTTGCGGTCGGCCAGAAACTGACATTGAAAAAGTCCTGCTGAGCGCCTGCTTGCGCTCCGAAAGACTCCAATTTGAGCCCGGTGCACCACTTCGATCCTAGATCGTCCCACGCGGTCTGAGATCCATGGGAGGGTTAACCGATCCAGCCAACCGCACTTGTATCAATTCCAGCAGCGCCCGGACACGCGCAGTCACGGAATGGCGATGGCTGTATGCCCCCAGCAATTGCAAGGGGGCAGGACAAAGGTCTAGTGGCACTTCCTGCAATCGACCCGTTGCAAGGTCTTCCTGGCAGGGATAGGCCGCCACAATCGCGAAGCCGATGCCTTGCCGTGCGCCTGCCACGGCCAGCTCTCCGCTGTTGACGCGGTAGCGGCTGCGGACCGGCACCTTGACGATTTCCCCCGCGGCGTCCTGAAACTGCCAGGGTTGGCCCTTCAGCGCACTGAGGGTGGTGATGCAGGGCAGAGATTTCAGCTCACGCACATGGCGTGGCATACCGGTCCTGGCCAGCAAGGAGGGGGCGGCAACCACGATGCTGGGCAGTGTGGCGAGTTCGCGGGTGATGAA
>JAFAIY010000075.1 GCA_019236485.1 Comamonas sp.
GTGGAGCCCAGATGGGCCACACCCATGGCGGCCTGCGCCGCCTTGGACAGCCACAGCGGCGCGCCCATCTCCTGCGAGATGGTCTGCACAAAGTCGCCGTAACGGCGCTGGTAGACCTCCAGCACCTTGGCCAGCAGGGCCAGGCGCTCTTCGCGGCTGGTGCGTGAGTAGCTCTCGAAAGCGCGGCGCGCGGCGGCCACGGCCTTGTCCACGTCGGCGGCCGAGCCCATGCTGATGCGGGCGATGGCTTGCTCGTTGGAGGGATTGATGACGTCCAGGCTGCGCCGGCTGGCCGGGTTCACCCATTGGCCGTCGATATAGAACTGCAGATGATCTTGCATAAGGCTATTTCCTTGGTATCGAGTCAGAAGAAGATGTTTGCGATCTAGGGCCGCCGGTGCGCGGCTCAGGCGCACCGGCGGTCCGGCGCACCGGCGCGGTGAAAAACAGGCTTCAGTTCTTGGGCCGGATGGCGTCTGCCGTGCCCTGAATGAAGGCCTTGATGGACTCCACGTCGTCGCCCGACAACTTGCCCGTGAAGTCCGGCATGCCGCGAGCCATGGCCGGGCCCTTGAAGATGAAGTGGGGCAGGTTCTCGATATAGCTCGCGTCCATATAGCCCAGATTGGGAATATTGCCGCCGCGGTCCACGCCCGGCACACCGTGGCAGAACACGCAGTTGGCCACATACAGCATGGTGCCGGCCTCGACCTTGGTGGGATCGTATTTCACGCCCTGCAGCAACTGGCCCGTGCGCTGGGCCACGAATTCCGGCATCTTGGCCTTGCCGCCCACGGCGAAGGTGTAGACCGTGCCCGGACCCTGGCGCTCGGTGGCACGCGCAGCCAGGCCGTAGACACCGCCCCAACCCACGGCCACCGAGACATACTGCTTGCCGTCCACCATATAGGTGCTGGGTGCGGCCACCACGCCGGTGCCCGTGGGCGCTTCCCACAGTTTTTCGCCGCTGGCCGCGTGATAGGCCACGAGGCGGCCGTCCGCCGTGCCCTGGAACACCACATTGCCCGCCGTGGTCAGCGTGCCGCCGTTCCAGGGCGAGACATGCTCCACGCTCCAGGCGGCCTTTTGCGCAATCGGGTCCCAGGCCAGCAAACGGCCGAAGGGCTTGCTCTTGGGCGGCTCGGCATTGAAGAACTTGGCCGTGTTCCAGCCGGTGCCCGACTGGGGCTTGCCCGGGCCGGCCTGGTTGAACTCCCAGTTCTTGTCGTCCATCAGGTTGACGGGCACGTTCTGCGCCGGCAGGTACACCAGGCCCGTCTGGGGGTTGAAGGACATGGGATGCCAGTTGTGCGCGCCATACGGGCCGGGAACCGCGTCATGGGGCTTGCTGCCGTCGCGCGCAGCGGCAATGTTCATGGGCTTGCCATTCTTGTCGTAGCCGCTGGCCCAGTTCACGGGCACAAAGTTCTTGGCCGAAATGAACTTGCCGTTGGTGCGATCAAGCACGAAGAAGAAACCGTTCTTGGGCGCATGCAGTATGACCTTGCGCGGCTTGCCGGCGATCTTGATGTCGGCCAGGATCATGGGCTGGGTGGAGGTGTAGTCCCAGTTGTCGCCCGGCGTTTCCTGGTAGTGCCACTTGTATTTGCCGGTGTCGGGGTCCAGGGCCACGATGGAGGCCAGGTACAGGTTGTCACCGCCCTTGGGACTGCGCAGCTTGTGCGACCAGGGCGAGCCATTGCCCGTGCCCACATACATGGTGTTGAGCTCGGCATCGAAGGTCATGCTGTCCCACATGGTGCCGCCGCCACCGGCTTCCCACCATTTGCCGCTGGGGTCCCAGGTCCTGGCGGCGCGCTTCATGGACTCGTCCTCGAAGGGCTTGGACGGATCGCCGGGCACGCTGAACCAGCGCCATTTCTGCTCGCCGGTCTCGGCGTCATAGGCGGTGATATAGCCGCGCACGCCATATTCGGCGCCGCCGTTGCCGATGATGACCTTGCCCTTGAACACACGCGGCGCGCCGGTGATGGTCAGCGAGCCCTTCTGCCCCTCGAAGGTGTTCTTCTGCCAGACCTCCTTGCCGGTGGCGGCATCCAGCGCGATCAGGCGGCCATCCCATGCGCCCACATAGACCTTGCCCTTCCACAGCGCCACGCCGCGGTTGACGACGTCGCAGCAGCCCTTGAAGCCGGTGCTGCGATCGATCTGCGGGTCATAGGTCCAGATCCTGTTGCCGGTGCGGGTGTCGATGGCGTGCACCACGCTCCACGAGGCGCTGACATACATGATGCCGTCCACGACGACGGGCGTGGCTTCCACGCCGCGCGTGGATTCGAGGTTGTACGACCATGCCAGGCCCAGGTCCTTGACGTTGGCAGCATTGATCTGGTCGAGGCGGCTGTATCGGGTCTCGGCGTAGTCCACGCCGGTGGTGGGCCAGTCGGGCGTCCTGGCGGCATTGGCACGGATGAAGGCGCCATCGACGCGCTGCACTGCGGCAGCGGCCTGTGCCGCAGGGTCGGCTTGCGCGAAAGCCGCAGCGCTCCCCAGGCAGGCGGCCAGCACCCAGGCCATGCGGCCTGGCCGTCCGAGAGAGTGGTCGATCAACCGTTCCATCGAGGTCTCCTGTTGTGATTGCTATGCCGCAAAGCATGGTGTATCGCCTGTTTTTCTTCACGATCGGGATTTCCCCAGGCTAGAACTGTTCCATTGCGGGACACATTGACCGCTCCTGCGGACAGCCTGGATACGACATGAACCTTGGCGAGCCACGCGCGCTGGACGCGCTACAGCAGTACTTCTCGAGCACCGGGGCGGAGCGGGCCTTGCAGGCTCGCCGCCAGTTCTTCGAGGCAGGCACACGCCCCTCGGGCCTGGTCAGCGAGGCGGTCATCCAGTCCTGGCTGCGCAGCCAGCGCCAGCACTGCCATGGGCGAGGGCCGTCACTCGCTCCCGTCAGCCCCAGCCGGCTGCATGCCACGCAGGAGCGCTGCCGCAGCCTGCTGCAGGCACTGCAACACGAGCTGCCGACCCTGGAGCAGGCCCTGGCGGGCACCGGCACGCGCGTGCTGCTGACGGACGACAAGGGCATCGTGCTCCATGTCTCCCCCGCATCCATGCGGCCCCGCGACGAGCGGATCGGCCTGAACATGTCCGAGCAGGCCATGGGCACGACCGCGCCCGGCATCGTCGCCGCCACCGGCCAGGCCTGCACCGTCAGCAACGGCGAGCATTATTTCGACGAGCTCCATGCCTTCCGCTGCGCAGCAGCGCCCATACGCGACGTGCATGGCCGCCTGGCCGGGGTGCTCAATCTGATGGTGGAGGAGCAGCATTTCAGCTTCGACGCCAGCCCCG
>JAFAIY010000233.1 GCA_019236485.1 Comamonas sp.
TGCCTCCGTAGTAGAGCTTTGCGGTGTGGTGAGATCGCCTCCAAAATCTTCGGCACACGGTTCATTGAAATTCCTTCACCGCAGTAGACAAGCCCCAGGCTTCTTGAGGTAGGCCGAGTTGCTCACCATCCTGCCACAGCCGATTACCATGCCACGATTGACCAGCTGGGGGCTCCTACTTCCTATCAAAAGCGGCGGCCTGTGCCTGTGAACAGTGCGAAGCCCACTACCGCTCGAGCGTCTGAGGCTACACGTACGTGGGTGAGTGGAAAATGTCCGTTGTGGATTGCGGAGGCGTCTGACGCCGGGCAGGTATCACGATGCCTTTGAGGTCAAGCCGCTCTGCAAGAGTTCGTATGTTGCATCAGCGTATCGACGATACGCTGTGCAAGCTCCATAAGCGCAGCGCTCAAGCCTTACGTGATGACCGGTATAGCAGGCCTCGGCCATCTAGACTCGAAGGGCAGCAGTGAAGCGGCCCCTTATTTCTGCAACCGGCCAAGAGCACTCCTTGAAGGAGCTTGCAATATTTTTCGCCTTATCCAATAATTCAATAAAAGTTGAATTATAGAAATATGAAAGAAGCTCAAGTCGTTCGCTCTCTCTCAGCCCTCGCTCAAGAGGCCCGCTTGCGTGCATTCCGTGCGCTGGTGGTTGCGGGTCCCGAAGGTCTCACGCCCAGTGCATTGGCCGAGCAGCTTGGCATTGCGGCCAACACCTTGTCGTTCCACCTCAAGGAGTTGACGAATGCAGAACTGATCACCCAGGAGCGTCAAGGGCGCAATCTGGTCTATCGCGCATCGTTTGAGGCCATGAATTCTCTGTTGGGCTATCTCACAGAAAACTGCTGCCAGGGCGCTGCCTGTAGTCCTGTCTCAGCCACTTCCTGCAATTGCTGATGGAGCACACGATGAAGCGCTTTCACGTTCACATGCATGTTGATGATCTTGCCAAGAACATCGCTTTCTATTCCAAACTCTTTGGTGTCGAGCCCACTCGCATAGAGAGTGACTACGCCAAATGGATGCTGGAAGACCCACGCATCAATTTCGCCATCTCCACCCGCGGCAATGCCCAGGCGGGGCTCGATCACCTGGGCTTCCAGGTCGATGATGCAGCCGAGTTGGCTGCACTCAAGGCCCAGGCAGAAGCAGCCGATATGGCGATGCTCGATGAAGGCGAAACCACCTGCTGCTATGCCCGCAGCGAAAAGCACTGGATCACTGATCCGCAAGGCGTGGCATGGGAGCACTTCCATTCGCTAGGCGACATCCCTGTGTTCAATGAGTCGGCAGCCCCTACGGCTACCGCCTGCTGCGCACCAACCACTGCCACCCCAGCAGCCGCATCTAGTTGCTGCGGGCCACGCACTACGGCCGCCCCGCTAAATCTTGCTGCTAGACCATCATGACCACGAACTCCGCCCCCTTGAATGTGCTGTTCCTGTGTACCCACAATTCAGCACGCAGTATCCTGGCCGAGGCTTTGCTCAACGACATGGGGCATGGCCGCTTCAAGGCTTATTCAGCTGGCAGCAGTCCACGCGAGAACCAGCGGCCCAACCCGCTGGGCCTGGAAGTATTGCAGCGCGCCGGCATTCCGATCGATGGCCTGCGCAGCAAAAGTTGGGATGAGTTTGCCGGACCGGATGCGCCGCAAATGGACTTGGTGATTACCGTGTGCGACAACGCCAAGGGCGAGATGTGTCCCATCTGGCCGGGCCATCCTGCCACCGCCCACTGGGGATACGCGGATCCGTCCGAAGGTGATGCGCCACCCGAGGCCAAGCTGGAGGCTTTCCGGCAAACCATGCATCAGATGCGTCGCCGCCTTGAGCTGTTGGCGAGCCTCCCCGCCAACAAGCTCCATCATGCAGTCTTGCAGAGCACGGCACGCGAACTCTCTGCACACTGAAAGCCATGAGTCAAACTTGTGATGCCGTTTCGCTGGAGACTGGCAACTCTTCGATGAGCGTCTTCGAGCGCTATCTCACGGTCTGGGTGTTCCTGTGCATCGTTGCCGGCATCGCCTTGGGCCATCTGTTTCCCGCCCTGTTCCAGACCATCGGCGCCATGGAGATTGCGCAGGTCAATCTGCCGGTGGGCCTGCTCATCTGGGTGATGATCATCCCCATGCTGATCAAGGTGGACTTTGGCGCGCTGGGTGAGGTGCGCCGCCACATCAAAGGCATTGGGGTCACGCTGTTTGTGAACTGGCTGGTGAAACCGTTCTCCATGGCCTTGCTGGGCTGGGTGTTCATTCGCCATGTGTTCGCCCCCTGGCTTCCCGCTGAACAGATCGACAGTTACATTGCAGGCCTGATCTTGCTGGCGGCCGCACCGTGCACGGCCATGGTGTTTGTCTGGAGCCGCCTCACGGGTGGCGATCCGCTGTTCACGCTCTCGCAGGTCGCCCTCAACGATGCCATCATGATCGTGGCCTTTGCGCCGCTCGTAGGCCTGCTGCTGGGCCTCTCGGCCATCTCAGTGCCGTGGGCAACGCTGCTGGTGTCGGTGCTGCTCTATATCGTGGTGCCGGTGATCCTTGCGCAATGGTTGCGCCGCAAGCTGCTGGCCAAAGGGCAAGTGTCTTTTGATCAAGCGCTGGCAATGATCGGCCCATGGTCGATGGTAGCCCTGCTAGCAACCCTGGTGCTGCTGTTCGCATTTCAGGGCAATGCCATCCTGCAACAGCCGCTGGTGATTGCGCTGCTGGCCGTACCGATCCTGATTCAGGTGTTCTTCAACTCAGCCTTGGCATACTGGCTAAATCGAGCTGTAGGTGAGAAGCACAACATTGCCTGTCCATCAGCCTTGATTGGTGCATCCAACTTTTTTGAGCTGGCTGTCGCTGCCGCCATCAGCCTGTTTGGCTTGCAATCGGGTGCAGCCTTGGCGACCGTGGTGGGGGTGCTGATTGAAGTCCCGGTCATGCTGCTGGTGGTTCGTGTGGTGAATCAAACGCAGGACTGGTACAAAAATAGGTGATGTTGGGTGCCAATTTAGGGCCGAAAGCAGTCCGATGCAACAGGCCGCTATGAGTTCTCTCACTTCAGTAGTTTCGGCCCCATCAGCTGCCAAAGTCTTTCATAGCTAATTAGCGGACTGACTCGTGCGTCCTGATTTCGCCGTCGCGGTAGGCCTATGAGCCTCGTGACAAATTCAGGTACCGCTGCTGTGGCCTCGCCGAATCATCGGTGTAGCACTGCCCTGTGGGGGCGTACTCGATGACCCGACCATCGCGGATATAGAAAAGGTTGTTGCAGCCCACATCGTCGCTGGTGCATTGGGCGCGCGTGCCATGTTGGTAGCCACTGCATGTGGTGGAGTGGGCCATGTTCGCGTAGTTCCTCACCTCGATTCCTGACGGGGTGATGTGTCGCGTCATGGGCATCGTTGCGAAGATGGAGTGGGTATCCAGGGCATCTACCGGTAAACCTTTCCACGCATCAAGGTCGGACTGACGCACCGTCGGCACCATGGCACAGCCAGCAAGGGCCGCAAAGGCGATACCCACAATGGCGATCTGAAGTGTTCTCACTTTTCTTATTCCTCCTGTAAAACAGAATGTAGCAGACGAGTATCTGTTTGATCCCGCACCCATCTTGGCGGCTAGGCCTGTGGGCCAGCATTCAAGCCTTTGTCGGCTTGCGACATTCTGCAAGGTGGACCACATGCCGTAACCCTGCTGCTATGACGGCAGTGCTAGTGTGAGTCGCTATGGATTCTCGGGAGCATGCCAATGACTCCAATCGGCACCACCTTTGCTCAATCACCCGCGGAGGGCGAGGCGCTGGCCCACGACATGCGTGTGCGTTGGGCGCTGGAAGAAGTGGGGCAACCCTATGAAGTGTTTTTGCATGCCTTTCGGGCAATGCAGGAGTCCACGCAACTTGAGCCAGATTCCCCCGAGCAGATCTCGGCCGACGAAGAGTGTGAACTCTCGCTGTTCGAATCGGGCGCCACTGTGATCGACATCGCGGCACACCATCCAGGCCTGTTGCCCGGCGATGCGAATGCCCGGGCGCACGCGATCAGATGGTTGTTTGCGGCTCTCAATACGGTTGAGCCACCGATCATTGAGCTTGAAACGGCTTCACTCATGGAGCGAGACAAGCCGTGGTACTTGCAGCATCTGCCTTTTCTGGAGGGCCGTATCCGCACACGGCTGGGCGCGCTATCTCGTCAGTTGGGTGAGGCCGACTGGCTTGATGGCGATTTCAGTGCAGCAGACCTCATGATGGTGATGGTGCTGAGCAGGCTTGACGGGAGTGGCATTCTTGCGCGATACCCGAACCTTGCTGCCTATGTTGCCCGCGGCCGGGCGCGACCTGCCTATCGGCGGGCATTCGATGCGCAGTTGGCTGTCTCTACGGCATTGAAGAGCTGACCTCCGGCAGTAATCGACCTGCCCCAACGTTGACCGGCACCAGAAGCAGTCAGCACGCCAACTCCATCACTGTGGAGTCAGTTGAGCCGATTGATTTGACGTTGACCGTTCAGTGTCCAATGCCTGAATCACCCATGCATTCGCCACCACAAATACAGCGCGGTGACGCCTATGGTGGCGATCGTCACAGGCACGCCGATCAGAGCGTGCCGCTTCCAGTCGATCACAACTCCACGGCGTGCTGCTGCGTCGACGACGATGATGTTGGCGATGCTGCCGACGATCAACAGGTTGCCGGCAAAGGTGCTTGCCAGAGCTAGCAAGGTGCCGGCCAGCGGATGATGCGCAACGGGCAGGAGCAGCATCACCGCGGGGACATTGGAGACGAGATTGGAAAGCACAAAGGCGGCCCCAAACAGCGGAGCGGGGTGATCCAGGTGAAGGCCCAGTGCGGCCGAATCCGACACAAGCTGTGCAGGCAAGCCCGTGCGCTGCAACGCGTCGTTGACGACAAAAAGTCCCATGAAGAGCACGAGCAGTTCCCAATCGACCAGGCCCAGCATCCGGCTCGAGTGCAGTCGGCGGCCCATCAGCAGCACACCGGCAGCCGTCAGCGCGACCACCTCTCTCGGCCACGGCGAAAACAGAAACGATAAGAGAATCACGAGCGCTATTACGAGCCCCTTTCCGGTCTGCCAGCGGTTTAAGGCTTGCATCTCGTCTTCAGGTTGTACCTCGGACACCGTCTCGCCTGCCAGTTGCCACCGTCCCCGGACACAAATCACGATCACCGTCCATGTCAGCACCAACCCGACAAGCACAGGGGCGGCTGCTTCGGCGGCATAAGCACCAAAGGACAAATGCAATGTCTGCCCAATGAGCATGTTCTGTGGGTTGCCGATCAGGGTTGCAGCCGATCCGATGTTGGCGGCGCAGGCGAGACCGAGCAAAAACGGAATCGGGTCGAGACTTCGGCGCATGCAGGCATCTACCAGTACGGGGGCGATGGCCAGGCAGACAATGTCGTTACTGAATACAGCAGATAGCAACGCAACGGCCGCAATCAGCACGCCCAGCAAATTCGACGGGGAAACCGGTAGTGCCGATAGACGGACCGTGATCCAGTCATAGAAGCCGCCAAGGCGCATTTGTGCGGACACGACCATGAAAGCAAACAGCAGCAGTACCGTGGGCAGATCAATGGAGCGTGCGGCCTGCTCGACCGTGACAGCTTCAGTTGCAATCATTGCGATCGCACCGAGCAGTGCGATGCCCGTGCGATCGAGCTGCAAAAAAGGCAATCCTCCTAGGATCATGCCGAGATACACCAAGCCAAAAATCACCAGGACGGTTGCGGTCATGGGCACATTATCGATGAGGCCTTAGCCAAGAACGCCGGGCCGTTGCCAGAATGGATAGAGATCCCGATATCGCCCGATGGACCTTCGTCTCTTGAAGGTAGCAGCCACCAGGAAACTGTCGTTTGAGCCCATCGGGGACCCACAGCTGCAACCTCGAAAGGGAACTTGCCTTGGCCAGCCGGACTAGGCATAGTCCAAGATATGCCCCCTAGACCAAGGTCTTCGCCGCTCCATCACGGTCTCGAATACTCGACACAGCGAAAATGAACAGCCCTGTGACGCCCATCTCTAAACTAAGCGGTGCTCACATGTCCCCGAAGCATGCGGTGCGCTCGGTTCGGTTGCTGACCAGTGGGCCGAACGTTCAAGCACGCGAGTTCGTGGTGGAAGTCGGACAGGCGGTGAAGTGGCACTCTCACTCAAGGATCGTTGATTTTTGCTTTTGCCTTGAAGGCGTGGTCGTTTTCGAGGCGGCGAACACAGAGGGCCGAACTTGTCGCGAGCAGTTGCTCCAACCTGGCGAACACTGCGTGATCGAGGCCGGCATCGTGCATCGCCTGCGCGCTGGCTCGGTCGCTTGCCGGTATCTATTAGTTCAGGCCGGGGACAAGTACGACTTCAACGAAGCCTCGGAAGCTTGGCTGCCGTCCTGAGAACGACGTAGCGTCCGATTTCATTCTCTTTTGAGAGTTGCCGCTAAGTTGTGCCACAGCTATGCTGACCATCTCCGCCAGAGTTCACGGCTTCGTAAAGGGAGATGCTATGCATAGCTTACGAAAGACTTTGTCCTCGACAGCCCTTGCGATTTTTGCTCTCGCAGCTGTCACTTCGGCTTTAGCAGACGAGCCCGTCGTCGTGATGGTGAAAGTGTTCCCTACTGCTGGACGTGAAGATGAGCTGCAAGCTCAATACCTGAAGCGCATCCAGTATCTGCGCAAGGCGGAGCCCAATGCCACATTTCGACTGCACCGCAGCACCAAGACGCCAGTGACCTTCCTTTGGTACGAAGTGTACGAATCAGAGGCTGCCTACGACAGCCACTTGAAAGTTGTCATGCCGGCATATCGGAAAGATGCTGCTCCCACCCCGGAGGGGCTGCTCGCAAAGCCTTCTGAGTCCGAAATCTACAACGAGCTAGCAAGGTAGTCATTGGCTTTGTTCAAATCCGGCAGACCTTTGGTGGACGTCAGCCTTTTGCTGTAATACGGTGCGCCCCTCTTCATTCGCTTCCCGTACTCAACGTCATCTGCTGGCATACCTGCTTGCAGTAGCGCTGGCGCTCGGTCCGTTGGGCGCGCTGCGACATGTGCTGTGGCACTTGGAGCAGCACGAGACTGCGATGGAGGTCGAGGCGGCGAACGCCAGCCATCACGCTTCGAACACTGGACACGCCTGCCCAGAGTGTGCCGCCTTTCTCGCGGCGGACTTGGCCCTGCCGATCTTGCTGCTCTGGCGCCTGGATGACAAGCGGTGCGGGCACTTTCCCCGCGTCGCTCGCAGTGCTGCCCGTCTGATCCACCCGGTCACGCTGCACGCACGCGGGCCTCCTTCATTCCCTTGCTTCCTTTTTGCCCAGCCTGCCTGCGCTGCCGCGCGCTAGCGGGTTGCTTCGCATACTCGATTCAAAGGTTTGTCATGATTTTTTTCCAGCCTCGAACATTGGGGGTAGCGGTTGCAGCCGCTCTGTCATCCTTAACTTCCATGTCCGCCCTAGCTCAGCAAGCGCCAGCCAGTGCCGCCGCAGTCCAGTCCTCGGAGGCCGAAGCTACGCTCGGCCTCGTATCAGTGAGCTCCAAGCGACTCGACTCGGCGCGTAATGCACTTTCTCCCGATACGGGAAGCTCCATCTACAACTTCAACAGCGACGACATCGCGCGCCTGCCTCTTGGAGATGCCACACCCATGAACCAGGTGTTGTTGCAGGTTCCTGGGGTGGTTCAGGATTCATTCGGGCAACTGCATGTACGCGGGGATCACTCCAACCTACAGTACCGCATCAACGGAGTCGTCGTTCCCGAGGCCATCAGTGGGTTCGGACAGATGCTGGATACCCGCTTCGCCAACGAGATCAATGTGCTCACTGGCGCCCTGCCAGCACAGTATGGATTGCGGACGGCGGGCATCGTCGATATTCACACCAAAGGCGCAGCAACGGACGAAGATGACCAGCCTAGGCCTTTCGGCGGCGAGGTAGGGACCGTGCTCGGCAGCAACGGGCGGCGTGAGGTCAACACGCAGTTGCAGGGCACGGTGGATAGGCTGAGCTACTACCTGAGCGGCACCTGGGGCGAAAGCAATTTGGGTATCGAAAACCCCACGGCACAGCGCAGTGCGATCCATGATCACACCCGCCAGACGCGTTCGTTCGGCATGCTGTCCTATCTGCTCGATCCCGATAGCCGCGTGAGTTTCATGTTCGGCAGCTCCAACGGCCATTTCCAGATACCGACGCGCCCCGGGCTCGATCCGCAATACATGCTTGCAGGCGCCGTGCCACCACTGTCGCAGGATCTGAATGCCAACCAGAGCGAGAAGACTGATTTTCAGATCCTCTCCTATCAGCGAAAGGTCTCGCCGCAGCTGGACTACCAAGTCTCACTTTTTAACCGTTCGAGCCGCACGCAGTATGTTCCAGACTCCGTCGGCGACCTGGTCTACAACGGCGTTGCCGCCAACATAGCGCGCACCAATACCGCTTACGGATTGCAAACCGATGCAAGCTACAAGCTCGACGCGGCCCATACCTTGCGTGGGGGGCTTTTTGTGCAGCGCGAGCGCTACGGTGTCAACAACCAGTCCACCGTGTTCCCGGCCGATAGCAACGGCGCACAAACTAGTGATGTTCCGATCGGCATCGTCGACAACGCGCACGGTTCGGGCTCAACCATCGGCGTTTATCTACAGGATGAATGGAAGCTCAGCGACAACCTGACCTTCAATTACGGCGCTCGCTACGACAAGGTGAACACCATCGTCAGCGAACAGCAATTGAGTCCACGCCTGGGAGTGACCTACGACTGGTCTCCCCGCACACGCTTTCACGCCGGCTATGCGCGCTACTTCACGCCGCCGCC
>JAFAIY010000253.1 GCA_019236485.1 Comamonas sp.
GGCATGCTCGTTCAGCGTCTGGCTCAGGTGCTCGAAGGCCAGCTTGAACCACGCTGCGTGATCGAGCTGCAGACGCTGCTCTTGCAGAGCCCTGAGTTCAGCCACCATGAGGTCCGGTGTTTCCAGCCCCAGCACGAGGGCGCCGTGGTGCTGGCCGCGGTGGTAGCTGGCCGGGAAATAGGGAATGCCGGGCGCGCAGTTGAAGTTGACCGTGAAGTTGAAATTGCCCTCGCCGCGTGGGGTGCAGCGGGCGATTTCCTGAATTGCTTGCACGCTGGCGTGCAGCAGCTCGCCCTGCAGAAAGCCGTGCTCGTCCAGCTCGATATTCACGCAGGCATTGCAGAGATCGCCATAGGCGGCGATCAGCCGCGGCAGTAGCGCGATTTCCTGCTTGGTACGGGCTTCGCCGATGGCAAAGCGGATGCGGCGCTTGCCACTGTTGATGGCGTTCAGCGTCTGCGCGATGCGCTGCAGATCCGCGAGCGCGGCCTCTATGCTCGAGACATCGATGAATTCCCCGAAGGGGTTGCTGACCAAGCGTATGGACTGCACCTGGTAGCCCCGGGCTTCGATGGCATCGGCCACGGCATCGCACTGCTGCTTGGCCTGGGTCAGGCAGCTCGGCCATTGCTCGGCGTCCGCGGGCAGGTTGACAAAGGCGGTGACGGTGCGTACGCGAACCAGGGGATTGAAGATGTCCATAGGACGGCCATTTTGCCTGCTGCAGGCTACAGCAGCCTGGTGCCCAGCGGCACATGCTGGTCCGGCACGCACAGCGCCACATGGCCGTCGGCATTGTGGAAGCCGGTGACCAGGCATTCGCTCATCAAGGGGCCGATCTGCTTTTTGGGAAAGTTCAGCACGGCCACGACCAGACGGCCGACCAGCTCATCGGGCCGGTAGAGCTGGGTGATCTGGGCGCTGGACTTGCGCAGGCCCAGTTCGGGGCCGAAGTCCACCTGCAGCTTGTAAGCGGGCTTGCGCGCTGCCTCGAACACCTCTGCCTGTACCACGCGGCCCACGCGCAGCTCCACCTTCATGAAGTCGTTCCAGCTGATTTCTTCCATGTCTTGTTGCTCCTTGGGCCTGCATCATGCCCGTGCCGCGGCGCCCATCTGTAGAGCAACGCTTGTCGTGCGCAGGCACTGGAAAAGGCCTAGCGCGTATGCTTACGCCCTGTCATGCGCGCCAAGCGCCTGCGCTGCCGCCGGCGCGCCCTAGTTTTATGAACCAACTGCATTTGTTTTTGCCCTGCGCCGCCGGCGTCGAGGGCTTTCTGGCCGACGAGGTCCACGCCATCACCGGCGCCAGCGGGCAAGACCTGCTCGTGGGCCGGGGCGGCGTCATGCTGCGCGGCATGTGGCGCGACGCCATGCTGCTGAATCTGCACAGCCGTCTGGCCCAGCGCGTGCTGGTCGAGCTCTCGCACAGCATGTACCGCAGCGAGAACGATCTGTACCGCGCGGCCAGCGAAGTGGCCTGGGAAATCTGGTTCTCGCCCAAGGAAACCTTCAAGATCGAGGTCACGGCCCAGCACAGCCCGCTGACCAGCCTGAACTTCGCCGCGCTCAAGGTCAAGGACGCGATCGCCGACCGCTTCCGCGCCAAGCGCAACGGCGTGCGCCCCAGCGTGGAAACCCATCACCCCGATGTGCGGGTGCATCTGCACCTGACCACCGACGGCGCGACCATCTATATCGACACCTCGGGCGAGGCGCTGTTCAAGCGCGGTTGGCGCGAGGACAAGGGCGATGCGCCGCTCAAGGAAACCCTGGCAGCCGCCATGATCGCGGCCTCGGGCTGGAACCCGCATGGCGACAACCCCCAGCCGCTGTACGACCCCTGCTGCGGCAGCGGCACCGTGGTGATCGAGGCCGCGCAGATCGCGCGCAGGATTCCGGCCGGCATTCTGCGTCGCTTCGCGTTCGAGAAGCTGGTGCCGTTCCAGCGCCATGTCTGGGAAGCCATGCTGGACGAGGCCGAAAGCCAGATCCTGCCCCAAAGCCCGGTGGGCATTTACGGCTCCGACATCGCCTTCCGCATGGTGGACTTTGCCCAGCGCAATGCCGAGCGCGCGGGCGTGGCCGAATCCATCAATCTGCGCGGCGGCGATGCGCTGCAGCGCATGCCGCCCTGCGAGCAGCCGGGCATGATGATCTTGAACCCGCCCTATGGCGAGCGTATTGCCGCGGCAGGTTCGGCAGGCCGCAATGCGGCCGAGCGCATGGGCCAGGTCGAGCGTGCGGGCCGCGAAACCGCGCAGACCGAGGACGGCGGCGAGTTCTTCAGCCAGCTGGCCAGCCACTGGAAGAAGAACTACAGCGGCTGGAGCGCCTGGATGCTCACGCCCGACCTCAAGCTGCCGAGCAAGATGCGGCTCAAGGAGTCGCGCCGCACGCCGATGTGGAACGGCCCCATCGAATGCCGTTTGTTCCGCTTCGACATGATCAAGGGCGCGGTCAAGGCCCGCAAGAGCGAAGGCTCTGCCGCCGAAGGTGAGCAGGCATGAAGATCGTGTTGAAGTGGCCGTCCTGCAACGACGGCTATGAGGGGCCGCTGCCGCGCCCCGTGGTGCTGGATACGAATGTGGTGCTGGACATGCTGATCTTCGATGATCCGCATATCCCGCCGATCCGCGAGCTGGTGGCCAGGGGCGAGATGCGCTGGATTGCCGACGAGGCCCAGCGCATAGAGCTGGAGCGCGTGCTGCGTTACAGCCAGATCGCGCCGCGCGTGTCCTTCTACGGCAAGACGCCCGAGGGCGTGATGGCGGCCTTCGATGCGGCCGTCGAATACATGCCTGAGGCGCCCAAGATCCGCTTTACCTGCACCGATCCCGACGACCAGCATTTCCTCGATCTGGCCAGCCAGCACAGCGCGCTGCTGGTCAGCAAGGACAAGGCTGTGCTCAAGCAGCGCAAGCGCGTGGCCACGCACTATGGCGCGACGGTGGGGAATATCGTGCAGTTGGTCGATGCCGCCTTGGCTACGTAATCTGACGGCGCTATTAATTCGGCTTCGGCTTGACTTTGTTGTTGGTGCCATGCTTCCCAGGCATGCTTTTCATTTAGAAAAGCTTCCAAAGAGACATGGCGCGGCCTGATACCCTCGATATCGCTCGGGGCTGAGGCGAAGATGTAGCTATGAGCGTGCTCTGCAATAAAGCGATTAATAAGGACGGCAAGTTCTTCAGAAACGAGTTCTTTGCGTTTGGCTAAAGGGTGCCCAATACGGGTGTACATCAGATGGCGTGGGCTGAGAGGGAAGAGGATTTCGCTGCCCTGATTGCCCCATCCGCCTTTGAAGTCGTAATTTCCTGGTTCGTAGTAGTTCAGACGGACAACAGGCTTGTCACTGGTCAGCCAAGGGATTCCCGCCGGAGCTTCAAAGATCGTCCATCGATGCTTGTGCAGATGCTGAAGCGTGTCGGTGAGCATGTGTTCGGACATATGAACCCATAGCTTGCGTCCGGAGACGGCTTCAGCTTTGCAATATCCATCGCCTGCTGGGTTTCGCTGAATCGAGACTTTGAAGGGGCTTTCTGTAACGGATTGGCGTACTTCAACCTTGGGGAAAGGGCGGTTGCTACGAGCCAAACGCTCCAACTTTGCAATTGACGCTTGCACAGTCTTGTCGAGCTCTTGCTGCAAGGTCTGTTCGTTGCGTTGAATGAACTCGTGCAGCCGAGCAGGCGTTCGAACATCCTGAGCGGCTAAAAAGCGAGTGAGGTGATACCAGTCTTCTCGACTTAGGCGTTGGTCATCCAGCATCTTTTGAATTGGGATGACGGCAGGGGATTCAAATTTTTCACCGAGCCAGCACTCGAACAGGTCGCTCTCGCCATCACGTCCTAGATAGGTATACAGGTGCCGGTGATAGCCAATACCGCGAAGACTTCGCTTTTTCCAGTGAGGCACAGAGGTGTTGGGGACTAGTAATGCGTAGGTGGCTACTTGGCCCCTTTGGGCCCAGTTTTTGAGATACATCTCAGGGACATAGTGATTTTTGACACGTAGCACGTCTCCTGCAACTTTGTTCTCAGTTGGGTTCATGTATACCCTCGCTTGCGCTATTAGGTCCGTGGCACAGTTGTAGATTCAGTCGAAAAACTCCATGCCCGCATAGGGCTGCAGCCGGCATTGCGCCAGGCGGCTCTCCAAGCTGCCCACATGGGCTTCGAGCCGGTGGCCGTCCGGATCGAGGAAGTAGAAGGAATCGCCCTCGCTGCGGTTGCTTTTCCATTCCTTCACGCCATGCGCTGCGGCATGAGCCGCAAACGCCGCGAAGTCTGTTTGTGCAAGGCTGAACGCGTAGTGGGTGTAGTCGGGCCCGGCGCTGCGGTCCGCATCCACGGACAGGCACAACCAAAGCTCGCCGAGCTCCAGATAAGCGCCCGAGGCCCATCGCGCGCGCAAGCGGAAGGCCAGCAGCTCGACATAGAAATCGATGCTGCGTTGCAGGTCGGTGATGGCGAGCGTGAGATGGTTGAGTCCGGCAAGCATGGTGGGCGCAGGAAGCTATGACCGCACCAGTGTGCCAGCAGCCTTGGCCGGATCAAGCATCAAATCGGGCTTGGGCGCCTGACCCGCAAGCGCTGGAAGCTATCGGCCTGGAAGCGATCACCTCTG
>JAFAIY010000259.1 GCA_019236485.1 Comamonas sp.
GACGTGCGCGAAGTCGTGACGCGCGCGCTGGCCGACTGATCCCGCAATGCGGCTGCCGGGCATGTTTCGCCACCACGCCAACCGGGGTCTGCAGGCCCTGGCTGCCGTGAGTGCCGGCCTCGCGCTGAGCGCGCAGGCTGCAAACCCGGCCACGGCATTCGAGACGCGCTTTGCACCGCTTTACGCCACCGTCTTCACCGAAGGCGGCACGTTCAGCGGCAGCGCCATGAGTGCCGACCTCCAGGCTCTGGAGCCGCTGCTGCGGCAACCGGGCGCGGCCGCGCGCGACGTCTTCCGGCTTTATTACACCCAGGCCAGCGTCTACGCCCGCCGCGACATGCCCGAGCAAGCCGCGGCGGCCGCCGGCAAGGCCCTGGCCGCCATGCCGCAACCCAGTTCGACGGAGCTGGCCTATCCGCACTTTTTTCTGCGCTATTCCAGCATTCGCTGGCTGGCCGACAGCGGACAGCACGATGCGGCGTTGCGGCTGGTGCGCAGCTTTCAGGCGCAATACCCGCTGCGGCGCATCGCCGACCTGCCCCCCGAGATGCGCTGGGACCAGAGCTGCCCCGAGCCGCGGGCGCGCGACTTCCCCTCGCAGCTGCAGATCCTCGGCGTGTACGAGGATGAGGGCTATGTACTGCATGAGCAAGGCAGGTACCGCGAGGCCAGGCAGGCCAATGCGCGGCTTCTGCCCGTGGCGCGCGAGCGGCTCAAGGCGCTGGGCATGCCGCAGCAATTGCGCGGCCTGCTGAGCAATATCGCGCAAAATTGCTACGAGCTGGGCGAACCGGACCAGGCGCGGGCCTATCTGGAAGAGCGCCTGCAGATCGCCCTGGCCGCCCATGACCATGCCACCGTCTACGACTGCTACTTCCAGCTCATGGTGCTGGCCCAGGAGCAGAACCTGCCCGATCAAGCCCGCCAATGGCAGTCCCGCTATGCGCAGCATGCGCGGACGCAGCAGGACCGCGCGCAGCTGGCGCGGGCCGGCGAGTTGCTGGCCGAACTTGACAAGCGGCAATCGGAGCGCCAATCCTCCACGGACAGGCCCTAGATTGCCCACATGATTTTTCCGACCCGAATCGGATTTGCCGCGAATTTTTAAGGAGTTGAACCATGAAGAAAAACATCAGCCTGACCCGCTACCTGGTCGAGCAGCAACGCGTGGACGGACTGATCCCCGGCCAGCTGCGCCTGCTGCTGGAAGTGGTGGCCCGCGCCTGCAAGCGCATCAGCTTTGCCGTGAACAAGGGCGAGCTCGGCGACGTGATGGGCACGGCCGGCAGCGAGAACGTGCAGGGCGAGGTGCAGAAGAAGCTGGACATCATCGCCAACGAAACCCTGATCGAAGCCAATGAATGGGGCGGCCACCTGGCGGCCATGGCTTCCGAGGAAATGGAAGGCATCTATGTGGTGCCCAACCGCTACCCCCAGGGCGAATACCTGCTGATGTTCGACCCGCTGGACGGCTCGTCCAACATCGACATCAACATGTCCATCGGCACCATCTTCAGCGTGCTCAAGAAGCCCGAAGGCCACCCCGGTGTGCATGACAGCGACTTCATGCAGCCCGGCACCCAGCAGGTGGCGGCCGGCTACTGCATCTACGGCCCCCAGACCACGCTGGTGCTGACCGTGGGCGACGGCGTGTCCATGTTCACGCTGGACCGCGAGCAAGGCTCTTTCGTGCTCATCGAGGAAAACGTCAAGATCCCCGAGGACACCAAGGAATTCGCGATCAATATGTCCAATATGCGCCACTGGGATGCCCCCGTGAAGCGCTATGTGGACGAATGCCTGGCCGGCGAGGAAGGCCCGCGCGGCAAGAACTTCAATATGCGCTGGGTCGCGGCCATGGTCGCCGACGTGCACCGCATCCTGTGCCGCGGCGGCATCTTCATGTATCCCTGGGACAAGCGCGAGCCCCAGAAGGCCGGCAAGCTGCGCCTGATGTACGAAGCCAACCCCATGTCCTGGCTGATCGAGCAGGCCGGCGGCGCCGCCACCAACGGCCGCCAGCGCATCATGGAAATCCAGCCCACGCAGCTTCACGAACGCGTGAGCGTGATCCTGGGCTCCAAGAACGAAGTGGAGCGCGTGACCGGCTACCATCTCGAAGCCGATAAAAACGCGCTATAATCTGTGCTTGTCGCCGGTGTAGCTCAGTCGGTAGAGCAGCTCATTCGTAATGAGAAGGTCGCGTGTTCGATTCATGTCTCCGGCACCAAGTAAATCAAAAAAGCCCGCTATCTAAAAAATAGCGGGCTTTTTCACACCCAATACTCGATGGCCATATAGACCGCCCAGGCCACCAGCAGTATGACCAACTGCAGAACCCAAAACTGAGACATGACCGAGGACATCGCCGCTCTCCTTGAAGTGCGTTGATGTGGTCATGGTCTCACTTTGGTTGCCAGCCTGCAAATGGAGACAGCCCGCCTAGCGCGGGATTTTTGCGTCTTCACGTTGGGCCGCTTCACTGAACTGCCTGACTCCGCGCCTTGACATGCCGTCGAACCAAGGCCTGATAGCGATCAGGATCCAAACGATAGCTAACCGTCATGAAAATTTGCTCAAGATACCGTTTTGATAGCTTAAGCTATTGATACGTAGTGTTCTCAAGCCAACAATTCACTCATCGCAACAACAAACCGCGAAACACCCAAAGCCCAACGGACCGAGGCCGACAAGAAGCAAAGGCGGGGTTGGCTCCTAGAGGCGCGCAGAAGGAGTGGCAGGCTCGATGGGGGCCAAGTGATTGAGCCAACACCTCGGGTCTTTAACAAGCAGCTGTTGTGATTCAGAGAGGCTCAGGTGATCTCAAAGATGTCGCTATCTGATGAGGCCGCGCTCTCGTGATAGATGTCGTAGAAGTATTGAGGCAGCTCGTCATATGTGATTTCGGACGGAATAGCCAAGTCTACAGGACCGCGCTTGCCGTCTGCTCCTACGGAATAGCAGCGCCATTCAGCATTGATGCGCTCGATGACCAGGATGTCGCCAAACACATTGAACCAGTACTTTTCCATGCTTGCTCCCGTACTGAGCATTGCATCCTAGCTGCCCTTGTGCCTCCCTCAATCACATCAGCCCATGTGGATAAACAGTCGAAAGACCTGCTCCGGTGATCCGTCGGCAGAAGAAAAAGACAGGCGCGCGACCAAATAGGGTTGCCCCCCGTCATGGGCCCGGCTGGGCCAGATCAGAAACGCACCATTCCCCCGCCTGAGCGGGAATCAGGAAGCTGGTACCGGTTCAACCGACATATGCCAACCGCCGCGCACGGCTGAAAGCGGCTTGTTTGGGCTGCCTCTATGCGACATACAAACGCCACTCCGCATCCCCGAGCCGTTTCAGTTCAGGAGCAACCATGGCCTGCCTAGGCATGAGCTCTGGCAAAGGCTCCAATGCACACAGCGCCAGGCACAGATACTCTCCCGTTCCCGTATACGCCTGCCACAGGCGTGAATGGGCGATACCTTCATCACATACGGCATGGGTTCGGTAAGTTCGTCTTGCAATCCTGCTGGCGATACCCTGTTGCCTGAGGTAGGAACGGCAGCGTTTGTAGTCGTAGCCTTTCCGGTCGCTTGCGTGCCGCCCCGACAAGCCAGCAATGGCTGGAACTAGTCGTACCTGTTTGTGCTGCTGACAAGGACCACCAGCGAAATGCCTCTGGCATCTACGACGAGGTGGCACTTGGAGCCAAGCTTGCCTCGGTCTGCTGGGTTGGGACCTGCTTCCTGGCCCCCGATGGCCCGACGCCGAGGCAACGTCGGCTGCCACGGAGAGCCCCTCAGTACCGGGGCTCGCCCAGCGACAGCATGAGCCGGTTGGCCCAGTTGAAGAAGGCGGCCGCATGCAGCAGGTCGGCCGCGGCCTGGGCGTCCAGGCC
>JAFAIY010000282.1 GCA_019236485.1 Comamonas sp.
GGGCGGTCCGCCGGCCGGATTCAAACTGGCACAGAGCTTGTATATGAGTTGCGAGCCGGCCCCTGTGCGTCGGTCTTCATCGACAAGGAGACATTCATGGACATGTTCGAACTCAAGCGTTTCAACCTCGACATCGCTTACCCCTACAAGCAGCAGTACGACAACTTCATCGGCGGCAAGTGGGTCGCGCCGCTGGCGGGCCGCTATTTCGACAATGTCTCGCCCATCACGGGCAAGCCTTTCTGCAAAGTGCCCCAGTCCGACGCCAACGACGTGAATCTGGCCCTGGACGCAGCCCACGCGGCCCAGGACAAGTGGGCCGCGACCTCGGTCACCGAACGCGCCAACATCCTGCTCAAGATCGCCGACCGCATGGAGCAGAACCTGGAGCTGCTGGCCATCGCCGAGACCATAGACAACGGCAAGCCGCTGCGCGAAACCATGGCCGCCGACATTCCGCTGGCCATAGACCACTTCCGTTATTTCGCGGGCTGCATACGCGCCCAGGAAGGCGGCATCTCCGAGATCGACGCCAACACCGTGGCCTACCACTTCCACGAGCCCATAGGCGTGGTCGGCCAGATCATTCCCTGGAACTTCCCGCTGCTGATGGCCGCCTGGAAGCTACCGCCCGCGCTGGCCGCCGGCTGCTGCGTGGTGCTCAAACCCGCCGAGCAGACCCCGGCCTCCATCATGGTGCTGATGGAGCTGATCGCCGACCTGCTGCCCCCCGGCGTGGTCAACGTGGTCAACGGCTTCGGCAGGGAAGCCGGCGAGGCCCTGGCCACCAGCAAGCGCATCACCAAAATTGCTTTCACGGGCTCCACGGCCGTGGGCCAGCGCATTCTGCACGCGGCCGCCGACAATCTGATTCCCTCGACGGTGGAGCTGGGCGGCAAGAGCCCCAACATCTTCTTCGCCGATGTGATGGACGCCGACGACGAGTTCCTCGACAAGGTCATGGAAGGCTTTTCCATGTTCGCGCTCAATCAGGGCGAAGTCTGCACCTGCCCCTCGCGCATCCTGATCCAGGAGTCCATCTACGAGCGCTTCATCGAGCGCGCCGTCAAGCGCGTGCAATCCATGAAGCAGGGCCATCCGCTGGACAAGAGCACCATGGTTGGCGCCCAGGTGTCGCAGGCCCAGCTCGATCGCATCCTCGGCTACATCGATGTGGGCCGCCAGGAAGGCGCGCAATGCCTGACCGGCGGCGAACGCCACCGCCCGGGCAGCGAGATCGACGACGGCTTCTTCATCAAGCCCACGCTGCTCTTCGGCCAGAACAATATGCGCGTGTTCCAGGAAGAGATCTTCGGCCCCGTGGCCTCGGTCACCACCTTCAAGACCATGGAGGACGCGGTACGCATCGCCAACGACAGCGAGTACGGCCTGGGCGCGGGCGTGTGGAGCCGCAACGGCAGCACGGCCTACCAGATGGGCCGCGCGGTCAAGGCTGGCCGCGTGTGGACCAACTGCTACCACCTCTACCCTGCTCATGCGGCCTTCGGCGGCTACAAGAAGTCGGGCATAGGTCGCGAGAACCACAAGTCGGCCCTGGCCAACTACCAGCAGACCAAGAACCTGCTGGTCAGCTACAACCCCAAGGCCATGGGCTTCTTCTAAGCACCTCCTGAGACGCTGCGCGCCTTCCCCCTCTCTCGCAGCGCGGGAGGGGGAGACAACCCCGGTGCGGGGCGCGCCAATGGACGGTGCGTAATGCGTAATCAAGGACTGCTATGGCCGAGACTTCATTAGCCGCCCTCAAGTCCTGGCTAGAAGCCCAGCAGTTCTGTCTGCTGGGCTCGGCCAGCGCCGCGGGCGATTGCGACTGCTCCTATCGCGGCTGCGAGACCCGGGGCCTTGCCGAGCCCCTGCTGCAGGTACTGGACCACAGGCGGCTGCTGCTGCCCGACTACCCGGGCAACAATCTCTTCAACAGCATAGGCAATCTGCTGGAGCAGCCGCGGATCGCGCTGCTGTTCGTCGATTTCGAGCGGCAGTCCACCGTGCTGCTGCAGGGCCTCGCGCAGCTCGCCGGGCCTCATCCAAGTTGGCCGGCGGCACCGCGCACCATCGCCGTCGCGGTGGACCAGGTGCAGCGCGCTGCGGTCGCGGGGCTGCCGCCGCTGGTGCCGGCCTGAGTTCAGCCACGCCAGGAGTTGCGATGCGCATCATTCTCGAAGATCCCTGCGAGCGCGATATCTTCCACCCCGGCGAGCGCGCGGCGCAGCGCCGCTTCGGCGTGGAGGCCGAGGCCCGCGAGATGAAGGGGACCATAGGCGACCGGCTGAGTGCGGGCCAGGCGCGCTTCATCGCCAGTCAGCCGTTTTTCTTTCTCAGCGTGCAGGACGGCGATGCCATCCACACACAGATGCTGGCCTGCGCGCAGACCGTGCAGGGCTGCTACCCGCTGCTGGCCTTTGGCGATGCGCAGACTTTTTTCTTTCTGCTGCTTGAGAACGAAGGCCGGCGCCTGCTGCAGCTGACCCACCAGAACGGCTGCCAGGCCGGCATGATCTTTGTGGACTTTGCGCGCGGCGCGCGTTTTCGCATCAACGGCGAGCTGCGCCAGGCTGCCGGCGAGGCGCTGCCCGACTTCCAGCATCCGGCCGGCTACCGGCTGATGGAAATGCGCGTGGCGCAGGCCTATGCGAATTGCGGGACGCGCATCGTGCGCCTGAAAAAAACCGCGGACTGAGCCCGCGCAAGAAACCACTGCTCCGCGCCGCCTGCAGGCGCTGGATGCAAAAAGGCCGCCGGCTGCAGCGGCGGCCCTGGTTGCCCATCCGGCCGCTCACTGATCGCGGCGCACTTCGAGATAGGTACGTATGGCCCAGATGGCCTCCTGCGACAGCGTGCCCTCGAAGGGCGGCATGTAGACGCGCCCGTCGCGCGTGCGCCCGCGCCGCGCCGTGCCCACGTAGTAGTCGTCCATCTCCTTGTAGCAAGCGGCTTTTTTGCCGGCATCGGCCAGGCCGCTGCACTCCTCGTCGAATTTGCGCAGATCCGGTGCGATGCCGCCCGAGATCGCTTCCAGGCCATGGCAGCGCGCGCAGTTCTGGTTGTAGGCCGAACTGCCTATGCGCAGTGCCTCCTTGCGCGCCGGGCTGCTCTTGTCATAGGGATTGGCATCCAGCCATTTGCTGCCGAGCTGGGGCAGAGTGCTCGTATCTACGGCCTGGGGTACCACATCGCCATGGGCCATGGCAGCCGATACGCTGCAGGCCAGGCTCAGGGCCAGCAGAGCCTGCCTCGGCAGGCGCGGAAAGAATCGCTTCATCAGGGTGTCTCCGGTTTGGAATTTTCGAAAAGCTTCCCTGAGCCAAAAGCAATATGCGGGCCATGTCCGGGGCGTCGCCTCCGCCACCGGCCCCTCTGTCTCAAATTGCAGCAAAACCGGTGTGCGCGGGGGCTCACTGTCACAGTCTGGAACAGCCCTGGCCGGCCTGCGGCCCTGGCCGCCCCGGGATATCCATGTTGCCGGCAAGCCCCCGCGCCGGGACAATCCGTGCAGAAAAAAAAGATCGGGCCTGCTGCATGGACAGGCACACAGATCCGAACTGGCGGCAGCTCGCTGGAGACCTCGCCCTACAGCCCCCAGGAGACACTATGAACACAGGTTCCTTCGGTAGCATCTCCGGGCATCGGAATGCTGCTTCAAGCCCGATATCGCTCGGGCACCATCACACCGAGGTGATAGACAAGGCGCACCAGCGCTCCCAGGCCTATGGCGTGGCCATCCACGACGAGCCCGACTGCAGCAGCCTCGCCAAGGGCCAGCTCAGCGATATGCTCGAAGAAAGCCGCCTGCTGTTCCAGCATGCGGCGCCGGTGATGGAGACGCTGTACGAGCAGATTGCAAATACCCACAGCATGGTGCTGCTGACCTCGGCCAAGGGCATGGTGCTGCACTCCCTCGGCGACAACGACTTTCTCGAAAAGGCCTCGCGCGTGGCCCTGATCCCCGGCATGGACTGGTCGGAGAAAACCAAGGGCACCAATGCCATAGGCACGGCACTCAGCGAGGAAGAGCCCATCACCATCTACGGCGGCCAGCACTATATGAGCGCCAACAAGTCGCTGACCTGCTCGTGCTCGCCCATCTTCGATCCCTATGGCCAGGTCATAGGCGCGCTCGACGTCACCGGCGACCACCGCAGCCACCACCAGCATACGCTGGCGCTGGTGCGCATGTCGGCGCAGATGATAGAGAACCATATGTTCGCGGGCAGCTTTCCCAAGGCGGTGCGCCTGCACTTCCACTCGCGACCGGAGTTCCTCGGCACCCTGGTCGAGGGGATTGCCGTTTTCACGCCCGAAGGCCGTTTTCTCTCGGCCAACCGCAGCGCCCAGTTCCAGCTCGGACTCTCATTCAACGCGCTGCAGGCGCATACTTTTTCCTCGCTGTTCAACCTGCCCATCTCCGCGCTGTTCGAGCTGTTCGGCGGCACGGTCCAGGCACCTCGGCAGTTGTGCATGCACAACGGCGTCTCGGTCTGGAGCCGCGCCGAGGTCAAGCCCGCCAGCCCTTGGGCCGCACCGCAGCTGGCACCCGTGCAGCCGACCGAACCGCCGCGCTCCGCCGTGCAACGCAAGCCGCATTTCTCCTCGCTGCAGTATCTGGACACCGGCGACCCGCAGATAGCCGCCATCATCCACAAGCTGCGCCGGGTCGCGGACCGCGACATTCCTGTGATGATCCTCGGCGAGACCGGCTCCGGCAAGGACCTGCTGGCCCAGGCCATACACAATGACTCCGCGCGTGCGGGCCAGCCCTTTGTCCCCGTCAACTGCGCTTCCATCCCCGAGTCGCTGATCGAGGCCGAGCTCTTTGGCTACGAGGAAGGCGCTTTCACGGGCGCGCGCAAGAAAGGCGCCATGGGCAAGATCGCCCAGGCCCATGGCGGCACCCTGTTCCTCGACGAAATCGGCGACATGCCCAAGCATCTGCAGGCGCGGCTGCTGCGCGTGCTGCAGGAGCGCAAGGTCAGCCCACTGGGCGCGGGCAAGGAGGTGGAGGTGGACGTCACGGTGATCAGCGCCACCCACAAAAACCTCAAGGAAATGATTGCGCGCGGCGAGTTCCGCGAGGACCTCTACTACCGCCTCAACGGCCTGGTCGTGCGCTTGCCCGCGCTGCGCGAGCGCAGCGACTTCGAGCTGGTGGTGAGAAAAGTGCTGCAGTCGCTGTGCGCCAGCGGACAGCAGATGGACATCGCGCCCGCCGTCATGGAGCTGCTCGCGCAATATCACTGGCCCGGCAATGTGCGCCAGCTGCACAATCTGCTGCGCACGGCCGTGGTCATGGTCGGGGACGAGGGCTGCATAGGCCTGCATGATCTGCCCGACGATTTCCTCGAAGAACTGCAGGGCCGCAGCGCCTGGCCCGCGGCGCCGACGGCGGCACCCAGCGATACGCTGTTCCCCGCGACCGGCGAAGCGCTGACTGACAGCCAGCGCCTGCAGGATGTGACGCTCAACGCCATGGCACAGATGTTGCGTCTGCACAAAGGCAATGTGTCGGCGGCGGCCAAGGCGCTAGGCGTCTCGCGCAACACCATTTATCGCAAGAAGAATCTGCTGCCGCCCGACCTGCTCGACTGAGGCGGCTGGCGCGGCACGAACTGGATTTCCCAAGGCTGGCGCTGGTCCCCGCTCAAACCCTTGATGCAGGAGATCTAGAACAATGGCGCAACCCCACTACGACCGCGGCTCGGTGCTGCTGCACTGGCTCATGGCCGCTCTGCTGCTGGCCGAACTGGGCCTGGGCCTGTGGATGACGGAACTGCCCAAGAACGACGGCGGCACGCGCGCTTACTGGTTCAACATCCACAAATCCCTGGGCATGCTGCTGGGCCTGCTGATACTGCTGCGCCTGGGCTGGAGCCTGCTGCGGCCGCGCGTGGTCGCCGCGCCCCAGAGCCCGGTGATGCAATGGCTGGCCGCCAGCGGCCACCGGCTGCTCTATGCCTTCATGCTGCTGCTGCCCCTGTCGGGCTTTCTGGGCTCGGTGTTCTCCGGCTATCCGATCCGTTTCTTCGGCCTGCGCCTGCCCCGGCTGGCCGAGCGCTGGGAAACTGCCAAGGAGTTGCTGAGCTGCCTGCATCAGCTCTCGGTCTACGCGCTGCTGCTGCTCCTGACCCTGCATCTGCTGGCCGTCGTCCACCACCAGTTCATTCTGCGGGACGGGCTGCTCCAGCGCATGCTGTTCCGTAAATGAGCAGCTGTCGCAGCCCACGCTCCACATTTGAGCGTCTGCGCCATGCTGCGCCCCCCTCTGGCCAGCGC
Organism: Comamonas sp.; assembly: GCA_019236485.1. Lineage (GTDB taxonomy): Bacteria > Pseudomonadota > Gammaproteobacteria > Burkholderiales > Burkholderiaceae_C > Comamonas. The sequence continues at coordinate 6,289 of JAFAIY010000282.1, forward strand.
CTCACCGCAGCCTGAACCCGGCTTGCTCAGCAATCCACGGTGGCACGCGTCTTGCGTTGATGAGTCTGCGATTCAAGCACCACAACACAAGGAGCAAACCACCATGACCAATCCGGCATCCCGCCCCCTGCGGCTCAGCACGCTGTGCCTGGCGCTCGCGGCCACCCTGTCCCTGCCCGCCCAGGCCGTCAAGCCCGTCACCTGGGAAGACATCGCCAACGACGCCAAGACTCCCGGCGATGTGCTCACCTACGGCCTGGGCCTGACCGCGCAGCGCTACAGCCCGCTCAAGAAGCTGAACACCAAGAACGTGGCGGGCCTGCTGCCGGCCTGGAGCTATTCCTTCGGCGGCGAAAAACAGCGCGGCCAGGAAGCCCAAGCACTGGTGCATGACGGCGTGATCTATGTGACGGCCTCATACTCGCGCTTCGTGGCGCTGGACGCGCGCAGCGGCAAGCGTCTGTGGAGCTACGAGCACCGCCTGCCCGAAGACATCCGTCCCTGCTGCGACGTGGTCAACCGCGGCCCCGCTATCTATGGCGACAAGGTCTATTTCGGCACCCTGGATGCGCGCATCGTGGCGCTGGACCGTGCCACCGGCAAGGTGGTCTGGAACGAGAAGTTCGGCGACCACAAGGTGGGCTACACCATGACCGGCGCCCCCTTCATCGTCAAGGACCAGAAGACCGGCAAGGTGCTGCTGGTGCACGGGTCCTCGGGCGACGAGTTCGGCGTGGTCGGCTATCTCTATGCACGCGACCCCGACACGGGCAAGGAGGTCTGGGCCCGGCCCATGGTCGAAGGCCATGTGGGCCGCCTCAACGGCCAGCCCAGCACGCCCACGGGCGACCCCAAGGCGCCCAGCTGGCCCAATGACCCGAACTCCCCCACCGGCAAGGCCGAGGCCTGGAGCCAGGGCGGCGGCGCCCCCTGGCAGACCCCGTCCTTCGACGTGGAGACCAACACCATCGTGGTCGGCACCGGCAACCCCGCGCCCTGGAACACCTGGAAGCGCACGGCCAAGGGCGACGACCCGAGAAACTGGCCCAGCCTCTACACCTCGGGCCAGGCCTATGTGGACCCGGGCACCGGCGAGCTCAAGGGCTTTTTCTCGCACACGCCCAACGATGCCTGGGACTTCTCGGGCAACAACTCGGTGCTGCTGTTCGACTACAAGGACGCCAAGACCGGCAAGACCGTCAAGGCCTCGGCCCACGCCGACCGCAACGGCTTCTTCTTCGTGACCGACCGCAGCAAGCTCGCCGAAGCCACGGGCGGCCATCCCTGGAAGCAGAGCGCCATCATCAATGCCTGGCCCTTTGTCGACGGCATCACCTGGGCCTCGGGCTTCGATCTCAAGACCGGGCTGCCCATGGAGAAGAACAACCGCCCGCCCGAGCCCAAGGAAGGCGAGGAAAAAGGCGACAGCATCTTCGTCTCGCCGCCCTTCCTGGGCGGCACGAACTGGATGCCCATGAGCTACAGCCCCGACACCGGCCTGTTCTACATCCCCGCCAACCACTGGGCCATGGACTACTGGTCCGAGCACATCACCTACAAGCCCGGTGCGGCCTATCTGGGCCAGGGTTTCCGCATCAAGAAGCTGCACGACGACCATGTGGGCACGCTGCGCGCCATCAATCCGCAGACCGGCAAGATCGTCTGGGAGCACAAGGAGCAGTTCCCACTGTGGGCCGGCACGCTCACCACGGCCGGCGGGCTGCTGTTCACGGGCACCTCGGACGGCTATGTGAAGGCCCTGGACCAGAGGACGGGCAAGGAGCTGTGGAAGTTCCAGACCGGCTCGGGCGTGGTCTCGGTACCCGTGACCTGGGAGATGGACGGCGAGCAATATGTGGGCATCCAGTCGGGCTACGGCGGCGCCGTGCCGCTGTGGGGCGGCGACATGGCCGAGCTGACCAAGCAGGTCTCGCAAGGCGGCTCCATGTGGGTCTTCAAGCTGCCCAAGCAGGTGGCCAGCAAGTGAGCATGATGGCCGCGCCCCCCCTGCTCCGGTGCGCGGCCGTGGCGCTGGCCTGCCTGGCCGGCGTCACGGCCCCGGCCCAGACACCGGGCAATGCCGCCGATCCCGGCGAACCACTGGTGATCAACGGCTGCCCCATCTGGCCCTATACCCGCTGCCCCGGCGCCGATCTGCGCCATGCGAACCTGGTCGGCAAGAATCTCGCGGGCGCGGACCTGCGCGGCGCCGACCTCACGCGCGCCGACCTGCGCGCCGCGAATCTCGCGGCGGCCAACCTCGAAGGAGCGAACCTCACGGGTGCGCGCCTGGCCAAGGCCACGGCCGCCAACACCGACTTCAAGCATGCGCGCTTCATAGGCGCGGACCTGGAAGGCGCGCGCCTGATGCGCTCGGACTTCTCGGGTGCCGAATTCATAGGTTCCAACCTAGAGATGGCGCGCTTCAACAACGCCTGGTTCGTGGGCGCGCGCTTCATCGCCAACGATCTGCAGGAAGCCAAGTTCGCCACCACCAATCTGACGAACGCGGTATTCGAGGGCAATTTCGTGCTCTACACCTTGTTCACCGAGGCGGCCATGGACGGCTGCCAGGGCTGCCAAGAAAGCTGGAAGTGATGCGCACCATTCTGCTGTTTGCTCTCGCGCTGGCCGGCCAGGCCCAGGCCTTCGAGCCCTTCGCCCCGCAGGTGGACACGGCGCCGCTGCCACCGGCCGCGCGCACCTGGACCGAACCCAATCCCCTGCGCGGCAACCAGGAGGCCATGGCCATAGGGCGCAGCGCCTTTAACCAGACCTGCGCTCACTGCCATGGCATGGATGCCAACGGCTCGCGCTCCCCGGCGCCCGATCTGCGGCGCATGGGAGCCGGCTGCAAGCGCATCGCGGACGACGCGCTGCGCCAGCGCTGCCTGGCCGATGCCGATGCCTTCTTCATCAAGTCGGTGCGCTACGGCAAGCAGAAATTCGGCATCGTCCATATGCCGCCCTGGGATGGCGTGCTGTCCCCGGAGCTGGTCTGGTCGCTGCGGACCTTTGTGGAAAACGCTCCGGCGCGCTAGCATCGGGAAATGCCTCAGAGTCCAATCGGCAGCTGGCGCTTGTGCTGCAAGCGCCAGCTGCTATTTTTATGGAAGCACCAAGGGCGGCGCGGCAAGGCATTGGCACAAGGCCGCGCGCATCGCAGGCTCGTCGGCCAGATGGCCGCAGGACGGCAGCCGCAGGCTCACCGCTGCGCCGGCCGCCAGCCCCATGCGGGCCCAGCGCCGGCTGTTGGCGGGCGGGCAGATGGCATCGAAGCGCCCATGCACCCAATCCACGGCCACGCCTTGCTGGGCCAGCGCACGCACGGCGCCGTCAAGAGCGCCCGGCCGCACAAAACCCCGGTGCTGCAGATAGTGGGCCTGGACTCGATAGCGGGCCCATAGCAAGCGGTCGGCCCGGTTCGCCCGCGGCCGCAGCAGCTCCGCCTCGGCGCGGCGCTGCCGCCGGCGCAACACCGCCCATTCACGGCGCAGCGCGGCGGCTTTGCCGACCCGGGCATGAAGCAGGCTGCGCCTCAGTCCGGCCGCGGCATCGCGCATCTCGCGCAGCGCCCAGCCGCGCAAGGCGTGCAGCGATGCAACACCAGGTGTTCCGCTTTGAAGCAGTTGTGCCAGATCGACAAGCGCCCAGGCCAGCGGCGTCCCGGGCTTCACGGGCCAGACGGCATCGCTGCGGCCCAGTGCTTTTCCCTTGCGGGCCGAAGGCAGCAGCAGGCCGCCGATCTCGCGCCGCGTGAGGCGGAACGCGCCGCGCAACACCAGCCGCTGCACGCGCTGCGGATGCTGCCGCGCATAGCTGAGCGCCACCACCGTCCCCCAGGAACCGGCCAGTAGCGACCAGCGCTGCAGACCCAGATGCTCGCGCAGCGCTTCGAGATCGGCCACCAGCGCGACCGTATGGTTGGCCTGGATGCAGCCCCTGGGGCGCGATGCGCCGGCGCCGCGCTGGTCCGGTGCGATCACGCGCTGCCGTCCCAGATCGAAGGGCTTGAGCATGCCCGGCTGGCAGCCGCCGCCCGGCCCGCCGTGCAGCAGCAGCCAGCATTCACCGTCGGCATGGCCGAGCTCGCGCCAGGCCACGCGGTGCGCACCGCGTGCCAGCCATCGCGGCGCTGGCCAGAAGGGCTTGGATGAGGTGGCATCGAACTTGCTTTTCATGCTTGCAGCCTTGGTGAACCTGTGTCATCGCAGCTGCAAACATGTTTCATGCCAACCCTATCCAAGGAGACCCTCATGCAATGGACAGCCCCCACCTTCACCGATCTGCGTTTCGGCTTCGAAATCACCATGTACATCGCCAACCGCTGAGACCCGGCCACTGACCCCGGCAAAGCGCCTGCGCCACGGCTCTCGCGCTTTGCCCGCTTCCTTGTTCACCACCATGCATCTGCGCGTTCTAGGCTCCGCCGCCGGCGGCGGCTTTCCCCAGTGGAATTGCAATTGCTCCAACTGCGACGGCCTGCGCCGCGGCAGCCTGCGTGCCCAGGCACGCACCCAATCCTCGATAGCAGTCAGCGCCAATGGCCGCGACTGGCTGCTCGTCAACGCCTCGCCCGACATTCTTCAGCAGATCCGCGCCACGCCGCAGCTGCAACCCGCGCGTGCGGTACGCGACAGCGGCATTGCGGCCGTGCTGCTCATGGACGCGCAGATCGACCATGTGACCGGCCTGCTGATGCTGCGCGAGCGCCAGAGCCCGCTGCCGCTGCTGGCCACGCGCGAAGTACTGTCGGACATAGGCGCGGGCTTCCCGATCACCAAGATTCTTTCGCATTACTGCGGCGTGCAGCCCCAGCCCATTCCCCATGACGGCAGCGCCTTCGGCGTCCCCGGTCTGAAGGGCCTGGAGATACGTGCCGTGGCACTGTCGTCCAAGCCCCCGCCGTACTCGCCGTTTCGCGGTGCTCCGCGGCCCGGCGACAACATCGGCATCGTGCTCCAGAACCCGGCCACGGGAGCGCGCGCCTTTTATGCGCCGGGCCTGGGCGAGGTCACGCCCGAGCTGCAGACGCTGATGGCCGGCTGCGATGTGGTGCTGGTGGACGGCACGTTCTGGCGCGCCGACGAGATGCAGAGCCTGGGCCTGTCCGAGAAAAGTGCCGCCGACATGGGCCACCTGCCGCAAAGCGGGCCGGGCGGCATGCTCGAGCATTTTCGCCGCCTGCCCGCGCGCACGCGCAAGCTGCTGATCCACATCAACAACACCAATCCCATCCTGGTCGAGGACTCGGCCGAGCGCGCCTTGCTGGACGAGCTGGGCATAGAAGTTGCACACGACGGCATGGACATCCCACTCTGAAAGACCTGCATGGACATCGCCACCACCGCCGCCGCGCAAGCCGATCAACCGGCCTGGAGCCGCGCCGAATTCGAAGCCCGGCTGCGCGACAAGGGCCGCGCCTACCATATCCACCATCCTTTCAATCTGCGCATGAATGCGGGCGGCTGCACGCCCGACGAGCTGCGCTGCTGGGTGGCCAACCGCTTCTACTACCAGATCTGCATTCCGCGCAAGGACGCCGCCATACTCGCCAACATGCCGGATCGCGCCCACCGGCGCCTGTGGGTGGAGCGCATACTCGACCA
>JAFAIY010000297.1 GCA_019236485.1 Comamonas sp.
CTGGCCATCTCGCATCTGGCGCAGTTCCCGGCGGCCACGATCTCGTTCAACCTCAAGCCCGAGGCCTCGCTGAGCACGGCGGTGCGCGAGGTGCGCGCGACCATCGCGGCCGCGCAGCTGCCGGGCTCCATCACCACCTCCTTCCAGGGCGCGGCCGCGGCCTTCGAGGACTCGCTGTCCAGCGAGGTCTATCTGCTCATCGCGGCGCTGGCCGCCGTCTACGTGGTGCTGGGCGTGCTCTACGAGAGCTACATCCACCCGGTCACCATTCTCTCGACCCTGCCCTCGGCCGGCATAGGCGCGCTGCTGGCGCTGATGCTGGCCGGCAAGGATCTCGACGTGATCGGCATCATAGGCATCGTGCTGCTCATAGGCATCGTCAAGAAGAACGCGATCATGATCGTGGACTTCGCGCTGGACGCCGAGCGCGAGCACGGCAAATCCCCGCGCGACGCCATCTTCGAAGCCTCGCTGCTGCGCTTTCGGCCCATACTCATGACCACCTTCGCGGCCATGCTGGGCGCGCTGCCCATGCTGCTGGGCACGGGTACGGGCTCGGAGCTGCGCCGCCCGCTGGGCCTGGCCATCGTCGGCGGCCTGGCTTTCAGCCAGTTGCTGACGCTGTTCACCACCCCCGTGATCTATCTGTTCTTCGACCGCCTGGCGCGCCGCGTCAAGCGCGGCAGGCGCGATGCGCATGAGCAGAGGCCAGAGCCACCGGAGGCCGCGCCATGAACATCAGCGCGCCCTTCATCCAGAGGCCTGTCGCGACCAGCCTGCTGGCGCTGGCGCTGCTGGTCTCGGGCTTGCTGGCCTATTTCCGGCTGCCGGTCGCACCGCTGCCCAATGTGACCTTTCCGGTCATCGTGGTGCAGGCCAGCATGGCGGGCGCCAGTCCCGAGACCATGGCCGCCACGGTGGCTGCACCGCTGGAGCGGCGCCTAGGCACCATCGCCGACGTCACCCAGCTGACCTCGATCAGCAGCCTGGGCTCGTCCATGATCGTGGTGCAGCTGGGGCTGGCGCGCGACATCAACGGCGCGGCACGCGATGTGCAGGCCGCGATCCAGGCCTCGCGCGGCGACCTGCCCAGCACGCTGCGCAGCAACCCCACCTACCGCGAGTTCAATCCCGCGGACACGCCGGTGATGGTGCTGGCCCTGACCTCGGACACCATGACCAAGGCTCAGCTCTACGACTCGGCCAGCTCCGTGATCCAGCAGCAGCTCTCGCAGATCGACGGCGTAGGTCAGATCACGCTGGGCGGCGGCGCCCTGCCCTCGGTGCGCGTGGAGCTCGAGCCCGGCAAGCTCAACAGCTACGGCATAGGTCTGGAGGATGTGCGCGCGGCCATCAGCGCTGCCAATGCCAACAGCGCCAAGGGCCACCTCGACGAAGCGGGCCAGCGCTTCCAGGTGCTGTCCAACGACCAGATCGGCAAGGCCGCGCCCTACCGCAAGCTGGTGATCGCCTACCGCAACAACGCGGCCGTGCACCTGTCAGACGTGGCCAGCGTGCTGGACTCCAACGAGAACCTGCGCAACGCGGGCCTGTACAACGGCAAACCGGCGGTGCTGGTCATCGTCTACCCCATACCGGGCAGCAATATCGTGAAGACGGCCGCCCAGATCCGCAAGGTGATGCCCGTGGTGCAGGCCAGCCTGCCCGGGGACATCCGCATCGGCATGGTGGTGGACCGCTCGGCCTCGGTCAACGCCTCGGTGTCGGATACCGAGCGCACCCTGTTCATTGCCGTGCTGCTGGTGGTGGGCGTGGTCTTCGTGTTCCTGCGCTCGCCGCGCGCGGTGCTGATTCCGGCCGTGGCGCTGCCGCTGTCCATCATGGGCAGCTTCGGCCCCATGTATCTGCTGGGCTACAGCATAGACAACCTCTCGCTCATGGCCCTCACCATAGGCACGGGCTTTGTCGTGGACGATGCCGTGGTGGTGCTGGAGAACATCGTGCGGCATATGGAGGACGGCATGCCGCCCAGACAGGCGGCGCTGCGCGGCAGCTCCGAGGTCGGCTTCACGGTGATGTCCATGAGCCTGTCGCTGATCGCCGTGTTCCTACCCATTCTGCTCATGCCGGGCATCGTGGGGCTGCTGTTCCACGAGCTGGCGATGACGCTGTCCATCGCCATCCTGCTGTCCCTGCTGGTCTCGCTGACCGTCACGCCCACGATGTGCGCCTATCTGCTCACGCGCGAAACGCTGGACAGGCCCCCGACCCGGCTGCGCAAGCTCATCGAAACCGGCTTCGGGCACTTCAAGCGGGGCTATAGCCGCTCGCTGGATGCGGTGCTGGACCATGCGCTGCTCACCGGCATCGTGCTGGTGCTGCTGGTCGTGGGCAATGTGGCGCTGCTGCGCTATCTGCCCGGCACCTTTTTCCCCGAGCAGGACACGGGCATTCTGGTCGGCCAGATCATCGCCGATCAGAGCATCTCCTTTCCCGCCATGTCCAAAAAGCTCTCCCAGCTGCAGCAGATCGTGCAGGAGGATCCCGCGGTGCAGGCCGTGGCGGGCTTCACGGGCGGGCGGGCGCTGAACACGGCCAATGTCTTCATCCAGCTCAAGCCCCTGTCGGAAAGGCGCCTCTCGGCCGCGCAGGTGGTCGACCGCCTTAGGCCACGGCTGAATGCGGTCTCGGGTGCGCGGCTGTTTCTGCAAGCCCAGCAGGACCTGCGCATAGGCGGGCGGCAGTCGGCGGCCGAATACCAGTACACGCTGACCTGCGACGACGCCAGGACGCTCAATATCTGGGTCCCCAGGCTGCTCGACCAGCTGGGCAAGCAGCCGGGCCGGCTGCTGGACCTGAACTCCGACCTGCAGCAGCGCGGCCTGCAGACCTTTGTGAGCATCGATCGCACCGTGGCGGCGCGCTACGGCTTCCAGCCCAACCAGATCGACAATGTGCTCTACGATGCTTTCGGCCAGCGCACGGTCTCCACCATCTACAACCCGCTGAACCAGTACTTCGTAGTCATGGAATACGCGCCGCGCTACTGGCAGTCGCCCGAGGCCCTGAACCAGGTCTACCTGAGCACGGCCGCAGCCAACCCCTCAGGCACGCAGCAGACGCAGAGACCGGGCCGGCTGGTCTCGGGCATCACGGCCTATAACGCCACGGGCACGCCCGCGGCGGCTGCGGCCACGGCCGCCGGCAGCAGCGCCCAGGCCAATCTGCTCAACAACGCCATCTCCAACAGCCGCGGCGGCAGCTCCAGCGGCAGCGCCGTAACCACGAACGCCGAGACCATGGTGCCGCTGTCGGCCCTGGCCACCTGGAGCAGCAACCACACGGCCACCCAGGTAAACCACCAGGGCGGCACGGTGGCCGCCACCATCTCCTTCAACCTGCCGCCGGGCGGCTCGCTGAGCCGGGCCCAGGAGGCCATAGACGAGGCCGTGGCCCAGATCCAGATGCCGGCCACGGTGCATGGCTCGTTTGCGGGCGCGGCCCAGGCCTACTCGCAGTCCGTGAGCACGGTGCCGCTGCTCATCGTCGCAGCGCTGGCCACGGTGTATCTGGTGCTGGGCGTGCTCTACGAGAGCGCCATCCATCCGCTGACCATTCTCTCGACCCTGCCGTCGGCCGGCATAGGCGCGACGCTGGCGCTGCTGATCTTCGGCACGCCGTTCTCGGTGATCGCCATGATTGGCGTGATCCTGCTGATAGGCATAGTCAAGAAGAACGGCATCATGATGGTGGACGTGGCCATACAGGAGCAGCGCCACAGTGGCAGCAACGCACGCGAGGCCATACACAAGGCGGCGGTGCTGCGCCTGAGGCCCATCATGATGACCACGGCCGCGGCGGTGCTGGGCGCCGTACCCCTGAGCATAGGCATAGGCCAGGGAGCCTCGCTGCGCCAGCCCCTGGGCATCACGGTGATGGGCGGGCTCATACTCAGCCAGGTCTTCACGCTCTACACCACGCCGGTGATCTACCTCTTCCTGGACCGGCTGCGCGCACGCCTGGCGCGCTACGCGCGGCAACTGCCCTGGCACCGCACAGCGGAGTCTGCGTCATGACAAGCCAACGCCTCACCCATACCGCCACCGCCGCGCTCTGCGCCGCCCTGCTGGCGGGCTGCGCCAGCGGTCCCGCCTATGAAAGACCGGCCGTGGACATGCCCGCGGCCTTCAGCGAGCTGCCGGGCTGGACGCTGGCCCGCCCCGACCCCGCCGGCCCCAAGGGCGACTGGTGGCTTGACTTCCACGATCCTCTGCTCGACGAGCTCGAGCCCCAGGCGGCCGTCTCCAACCAGAACGTGCGCGCCGCCTATGCCAACTACCAGAAGGCCACGGCAGCCATCCAGGCGGCGCGCGCGGCCCTGTTCCCAACGCTGGGCATCAATGCCTCGGCCTCGCGCCAGCGCGCGGCTGCGGGCGGCGTGAGCACGGGGCCGACCACCAGTAAATCGGCGGCGGCGGCCGTGAGCTGGTCGCCCGACCTCTGGGGCCAGGTGCGCGACAGCGTGCAGCAAAGCCAGGCCCTGGCCCAGGTCAGCGCGGCAACCCTGGCCAATGCCACGCTCTCCGCACAGATAGCGCTGGCCACGGCCGTGGTGGAGCTGCGCGTCGCGGACGAGAACGCCAG
>JAFAIY010000346.1 GCA_019236485.1 Comamonas sp.
AAGGAGTCCGTGCCCTATATGCGCAAGCAGTGGGCCGAGCGCGAAGCGCGTTCGCTGGCCACCGTCAAGGCCGGCGGCGCCGAGATCATCGAGGTCGACAAGGCCCCCTTCCAGGCCGCGATGAAACCGGTCTACGACAAGTTCATCACCGACGCCCAGCTCAAGAGCCTGGTCAAGCGGGTGCAGGAAGTCCAGTAAGCCGCGCTGCGCGTACCAAAAACAATAGCTGCCGGCGCTGACGGAACAAGCGCTGGCGGCTTGCCGAATCCAAAACCATGTACACCAAGATCTGCAGCGCGCTGGCGCGCCTGTGCATGTGGCTGGGCATTCTGGGCCTGATCGCGGTCATCGCCGCGGTCAGCTGGCAGGTGTTCGGTCGCTATGTTCTCAACGACACACCGACCTGGGCCGAAAGTCTGGCCCTGCTGCTGGTGCTCTACGTCACCATGTTCGGCGTCGCCGTGGGCGTGCGCGATTCCGGGCATATCGGGTTGGAGTCCTTTCTGGTGCTGGCGCCGGACTGGCTGCGCCTGAAGATGGAATTCCTGATCCACGGCCTGGTCCTGCTGTTCGGCGCGGCCATGGCCTGGAACTGCGTCTCGCTGGCCGAGTCCGTCTGGAGCTACCGCCTGCCCACGCTGGGCATCTCGGAAGGCTGGAAATACGTGCCGGCCTCCATCTGCGGAGTGCTGATCGTGCTCTTCGCAATCGAACATCTCATTGCACTCGCGCAAGGCCGCGAAGTCGAAGCCAATTAAGGGCCGTCATGACGATTCCATTGCTGATCCTGTGCGTGAGCTTCGCACTGCTGCTGCTGCTCGGCGTGCCCGTGGCCTTCTCCATCGGCCTGTCCGCCCTGGCCACCTTGCTGTACGAGGGCCTGCCGCTGGAGGTGGGCTTCCAGCAGATGACCTCGGGCATGAGCATCTTCTCCTTCCTCGCGATTCCGTTCTTCATCTTTGCCGGCGAACTCATGCTCTACGGCGGCATTGCCGACCGCATAGTCAACTTCGCCCGGTCCCTGATCGGTCATGTGCGCGGCGGCCTGGGCATGTCCAATGTCGTGGCCTGCACCTTGTTCGGCGGGGTTTCGGGCTCGCCCGTGGCCGACGTGTCCGCCATGGGCGCGGTGATGATTCCGATGATGAAGAAAGAGGGCTACCACGCCGACTATGCGGTCAACGTGACCACCCATGCGGCCCTGGTGGGCGCGCTGATGCCCACCAGCCACAACCTCATCATTTACGCGCTGGCCGCCGGGGGCAAGGTCTCGATTGCGGCGCTGATTCTGGCGGCCCTGCTGCCGGCCCTGGTGCTCACGGTATCCAACCTGGTGGCCGCCTATCTGGTGGCCGTGCGCCGCGGCTATCCCGCAGGTTCCTTCCCCGGCTGGAGCATTGTGGCGCGCAGCTTTGCCTCGGCGCTGCCCGGCCTGATGGTGGTGGTGCTGATCCTGGGCGGCATTCTGTCGGGCATCTTCACCGCGACCGAATCGGCGGCCGTGGCCGTGCTGTACGCGCTGGGCCTGACCGCCTTTCTGTACCGCACGCTGACCCGGGAAGCCTTTATCAAGGCCGCGTCCAAGGCCGTGCGCACCACGGGCATCATCCTGCTGCTGATCGGCATCTCCGGCACCTTCGGCTATCTGATCAGCCTCTACGGCGTGGCCGAACTCACGGGCCAGATGCTGGCACAGGTCACGAGCAAGCCCTGGGTGATCTTTCTGCTGATCAACATCATCCTCTTCGTGCTGGGCACCTTCCTCGACATGGCCGCGACCATTCTGCTGTGCACGCCCATCTTTTTGCCTATCGCCCAGCACTACGGCATGAGCTCGGTGCAGTTCGGCATCGTGATGCTGATCAACTGCGCTCTGGGCCTGAACACGCCGCCCGTAGGCACGACGCAGTTCGTGGGTTGCGCCATCGGTGGCGTGTCCGTGGGCACGGTGATGCGCACCATCTGGCCGTTCTACGGTGCGCTAATCTTTGCGCTGGCCGTGGTCACCTTTGTGCCGGCGTTCTCGACCTGGCTGCCCGGCATGTTCATGAAGATCAGCTAAGCCGTTTTCCGTAGCCGCAGAGCTATTGCCCATCACTGTTGCGATCTCCTCATGAGCACCTCTCACGCGATCCGCCATATCCGCATCACGCCCATTGCCTTCCGCGATCCGCCGCTGCTCAATGCG